>NZ_SCND01000522.1:0-3102 GCF_005503585.1 Pseudomonas sp. 2VD | reverse complement strand
GCGTATCGCCAGGAAATGGCCGAGCGCAGCGCCAGCGCCATCCGCCGCTGGCTGAGCCTGGCCGACCTGGGCCGCGCCGGCTTCGCCGACGAGCAGGGCGGCTGGCGGGCGTTGCGCCCGGCGGATATCGCCATCCTCGTCCGCGGTCGCGCCGAGGCCGAGGCGATCCGTAGCGCGTTGGCGGCGCGGCGTCTGGCCAGCGTCTACCTGTCCGACCGCGACTCGGTGTTCGACAGCCAGGAGGCCGCCGACCTGCTGCATTGGCTGCGCGCCTGCGCCGACCCCGGCGCCGATGCGCTGCTGCGGGTCGCCCTGGCTACCCGCAGCCTGCACCTGGACTGGGCGACCCTGGAGCGATTGAACCAGGACGAACTGTTCTGGGAACGGATGGTCCTGCGCTTCCGCGACTATCGCCGGTCCTGGCAGGCCCAGGGCGTATTGCCGATGCTGCGGCGCCTGCTCGCCGACTTCGAACTGCCGGCGCGCCTGCTGCGGCACGCCGATGGCGAGCGCAGCCTGACCAACCTGCTGCACCTGGCCGAGTGGCTGCAGCGCGCGGCGGTGGAGCTGGACGGCGAGCACGCGCTGATCCGCCATCTGGCCGAGCAGGTGCAGAGTCCGGGGAGCGAAGAGATCCTCCGCCTGGAAAGCGACGCCGACCTGATCAAGGTGGTGACCATCCACAAGTCCAAGGGGCTGGAATACCCCTTGGTGCTGCTGCCCTTCATCTGCAGCTGGAGGGAGCTGGACGGCAACAGCGGCGCGCCGGCGAGTTTCCACGAGGATGGCGCTGCAGGGCGGGTCATCGAGCTGGCGCGGCGCAAGGAGCAGGCTGCGCGGGCCTACGAGCAGGCCAACGACGAGCGCCTCGGCGAAGACATGCGCCTGCTCTACGTGGCCCTGACCCGCGCTCGCCATTCGGTGTGGCTGGGCATCGCGCCGCTGGTGGCGAGCAACAGTAAGTCGCCGGAGTTGCACAAGGGGGCCCTGGGCTACCTGCTTGCCGGCGGCGCGACCATCGGTAGCGATGGCCTAGGCCAATGCCTCGCCGCGCTGCGCGGCGAGTGCCGGGAGATCGTCGTCGAGCCGGCCCCCGAGGCGGACGCCGAACGCTATGTCGCAGGGCGCAGCCAGGGCCTTGGGCAGGCCCGCGAAACCCGCCGCAGCAGCCGCGAGAAGTGGTGGGTCGCCAGCTATTCCGGCCTGCAATTGCAGGCCTCCGCCGGGCTGGACGATGACGAGGCGTTGGAGAGCGACGAATCGCAGGAGCCGATCAGCGCCGAGGAAGCCACCTTCCACGAAGAAGGCCGTTCCGCCGAACAGCCGCCGGTCGCGCACGCCAGCGAGATGCGCGACGACCTGCATCGCTTCCCGCGCGGACCGGCTCCCGGCACCTTCCTCCACGGGCTGCTCGAATGGGCCGGCCGCGAAGGCTTCGATGTGGCGCGCGCCGATGCCCAGCGGCGCCGCGAACTGGTCGCGCGACGCTGCGACCTGCGGGGCTGGAAGGACTGGGCCGAACCGCTCGACCTGTGGCTGGAGCAGTATCTCGCCGAACCGCTGCGCTGGCCCGGTGGCGAAACCAGCCTGGCCGGGCTGGTCGCCTACCAGGTGGAAATGGAGTTCTGGTTCGCCACCCACCAGGTCCAGGCCGAGGCGATCGACGCCCTGGTCCGGCGCCATACCCTTGGCGGCGCGGCGCGTCCGACGCTGGCGCCGACCCTGCTGAACGGCATGTTCAAGGGCTTCGTCGACCTGGTCTTCGAGCACCAGGGGCGTTTCTACGTGGCCGACTACAAGTCCAACTGGCTGGGCGCCGACGATGGCGCCTACAGCCCGGAAGCGATGACCGCCGCGGTGCTGGAGAACCGTTATGACCTGCAGTACGTGTTGTACCTGCTGGCCCTGCACCGGCAGTTGAAGGCGCGCCTGCCCGACTACGACTACGACCGCCACATGGGCGGCGCCGTGTACCTGTTCCTCCGCGGCGCCCGCGCGGCGACCCAGGGCCTGCACTTCGAGCGCCCGCCGCGGGAACTGATCGAACGCCTGGACGCGCTGTTCAGCGGCCAGCCGGGAGCCGAGCGATGAATCCGACCCTCAAGCAACTGGCCGGCGAAGTCCGCGATGGCCGCGACGACCAGGTAGCGCAACCGCTGGCGGCACGCCACGACCTGCTGCGCCAGCTCGACCTGTGGGTGGCGCGTGGCTGGCTGCGGGCGCTGGACCGGGCGTTCGTCGCCTTCCTCGTCGAGTTGCAGCCGCAGGCCGATCCCCGGGTGCTGCTGGCGGCAGCGCTGACCAGCCACCAACTGGGCCACGGGCACGTCTGCCTGGACCTGGAGGCGACCCTCGGCGCGCCTGACGCGGCACTGTCGCTGCCGCCGGAAGGCGACGAAGGCCGCGATGTGCTGCTGCCGTCGCAACTGCTGCGTGGCGTGCGCCTCGACGCCTGGCGCGAGGCTCTGGCGGCGTCATCGCTGGTGGAGGTGGTCGACGAGCGCCCAGGCGATCCCGAGCCGAGCGAGACGGCGACCTCGCCGCTGGTGCTTTGCGCTCAGCGTCTCTACCTGCGTCGTTACTGGCGGCACGAGCTGGAGATCGCTCTGGCCCTGCGCGAGCGCCTGGGTCGGCAGGCGCCCCTGGCCGCAGACCTGGCGCCGCGCCTGGCCGCGCTGTTCGCGCAGGCGCCGACGGAAGACGGCCAGCGCGTCACCGACTGGCAGAAGCTGGCCTGTGCCCTGGCGGCCCGCGGCTATTTCAGCCTGATCACCGGCGGTCCCGGTACCGGCAAGACCACCACCGTGGTGCGCCTGCTCGGTCTGCTCCAGGCACCGGCGGTAGCCGCCGGCCAGCCGCTGCGCATCCGCCTCGCGGCACCCACCGGCAAGGCCGCGGCGCGTCTCTCCGAGTCCATCGGCCAGCAGGTCCGGGCCCTGCCGCTGGCGGAAGACGTGTTGCAGGCGATCCCCGCCGAGGTCACTACCCTGCACCGTCTGCTCGGCAGCCGTCCGGATACCCGGCACTTCCGCCACCACCGGGACAACCCTTTGGCGCTGGACGTGCTGGTGGTGGACGAGGCCTCGATGATCGACCTGGAAA
>NZ_SCND01000521.1:0-3102 GCF_005503585.1 Pseudomonas sp. 2VD | reverse complement strand
GCGTTGGAGTGCGTGGATCGTCGCCGTGGCGATCTGTCTCATGGTCGGGGACGCGACCGCCGCTGGCTGGCGTTCGGCAAACTTCCGTGTCTATAGCGGCGACTACAATGGCGACGGTCAGCCGGACCTCTACCTGAAGGCGGTCACTTCGGTGGTCGTGGTGGGAGGCGAAGTGGCTACGCCGATTCCGCTCCTGCCACCGTTGAAGAATGTCGTCCTGCTGCGCAATGGTGCCAGCTACAGCGCCCTCTACGATCCACCGGCGGCGGATCTGAACGCCGTGGCCTGGACGGCGGCGCCCTACCAGAGCTTCATCGGCGACCTGAATCGCGATGGCATCCTCGACCTGGTCCTGCAGCCGAACGATTCCAGCGACTCGCTGCTGATCGTCAGCGGCAACCCTTCCGCGCACGGCGTACTGCAGGTAGCCAGCGGTACCGGGCTGGGCACCGAGATCGGCTACGACGCCGGCGCTCGTTTCGCCCTTGGCGATTGGCTGGGCAACGGCGGTACCAGCATTCGAGTCAGCCATCCGACCCAGGGGCAGAGCACGTTGTTCATCGATGCCGGTGGACAACTGGTGGCTCGCTACCTGAGCGTACCCACTCCGCTTCCCGGCGTGGTACTGGGCAAGGCAGCGGAAGCCTTCACCGCGTTGAACCTGCTGGCTCCCCAGGCAGGTGTGAGAGGCGACGGTGGGTTGGACTACCGTTATCCCCTCGAGCTGCCGCCAGGCATTGCTGGGCTGCAACCCGAGCTGGCACTGGTCCAGGGCGGTGGGGGCGGCGTGCTGGGCGAAGGTTGGAGCCTGGCTGGGCTGTCGTCGATCGAGCGTTGTCCGGCGAGCATCGCCCAGGATGGGCAGAACCGCCAGGTCGGCCTGTTGGAGTCGGATCGCCTATGCCTGGATGGCATGCGCCTGCAGTTGCTGTCCGGCGAGTACTTCAAGCCGGGCAGCGTCTATCGTACCGAGATCGACAGCTTCTCCCGAGTCCAGGCCACCGGCAGCGCCGCCTCGCTCGGTTTCGAAGTACGTACTCGGGACGGTCGGATTCTGACCTATGGCGGCGCGGCTGCGATTAAGGCGCAAGGAGCGGCGGTTCCCTATCAATGGGGCATCAGTTTGGCGACGGACCGCTTCGGTAATGCCATCGAATACCGCTACCTGGCCGCCAACAGTCTGGTCCCCAGCGAAATACTCTATGCCGGTAACCGGGTTTCCTTCGAGTACGCAGGCGCCTTGCGCAGCGTGCCGCGCTATTTCGCCGGTGGCTATACCAGTTCCACCCATGTACTGACCGCGATCGCCGTGCGGGGACCTGCCGCGCAGCAGTTGTTTCGCACCGAACTTGCCTACGAGCGCACCCAGGGCGACGCCAGCAAGGTGCGTTTGAAGCAGGTGCAACGGTGCGCCTGGGGGAGCGCCGGCAAGGAGTGTCTGAGTCCGGTTGCCTTCGACTACCTGGCGGGCGTCTATGGTTATACCGGGACGGCTGAGTCCGCTGGCTTGGACAAGTTCGACTATGTGCTGATCAGCCAGGCCAGCTTCGTCACCGCCGATCTGAATGGCGACGGCCGCCACGCCCTGGTCAACGCCACCATGGGCAAGCTGAAGGCGGTGACCTACGACGGCGGCAGCCTGGTCGAGCGGCTATTGTACGACGCCGATAATACGCCGTTGTTTTCCCTGACGCGGATGGATTTCAACGGCGACGGCAAGGACGAGATCCTCTTCCTGCGCATGAGGAAGGACCCGAATTCCGCGAACGCCGACATGCAGTGGATGCTGTATACGGCCAATGGCGTGGTTGCCCTGGGCGATACCTGGACCGCCCCGCCGGCCGGCCCCAACGGCATCGTCTATTCCCTGGCCGGCGGTTCCACCGGCTTCGCCACCTACGCGCCGCTGGTGGCTGATCTGGACCAGAACGGCTCGCTTGACCTGTTCCTGCCCATCAATGGCAGTTGGGTGGCTTACCTCAATCGTTCCGGAGCCATCCCCTCCTTCGCTCGTAGTGCCCTGCTCAGCGGCTTCAAGACCATCGACTATGGCTGGTTCTCCTACTGGGGCAGTGATCCCGGCGGCGGCGTGCGCCTGGCCAGCGGCAAGGCCGGCAAGCTGTCTGCAGGTATCTGGCGCAGTGGCAGCGGCATGGCGCCGGCGGCGATGGTCGACCTTGGCATCGAGCTGGCGCGGGCGCTGACTGCCGATGTCAATGGCGATGGGCAGATGGACTACCTGGTACCCAACGCCTCCGGCAAGGTCGATCTGTTGCTGAATACCGGCGGCCCCCTGTCGGCGGGTTTGTTCCAGCGCCTGGGGACTTCGTTGTCGGCTGCCCAGTTGCTGCCAGAGTACAGGTTTCGCGCCTCGCTCCAGGACTACGCGGCCAAGGCCGTCGACTACGATGGAGACGGCCGCGAGGAAATCCTCTATCCCCGCGCTTCCGGCACTTTCGGTCTGCTCCGCTTTACCGGCAACGGCTTCGAGGAACTGGACTCCGGGGTTCCGCTGAGCCGCCGTTTGGCAACCTCGACGACGCAACTGGACAAGAGTTGCCAGGATGCCCTGGCGGTCTGGAAGCGGATCATGGACACCGCGCCGGATGCCGCCGGGCGCGAGTCGGCGAGTTGGCTGTACTACCAGACCGCCGCCAACTGCGGCTTCAGCCCGGAAGGCCTGCTGGTAGACCCCTACGAGATGTTCGTCGCGGACGTCAACGGCGACGGTTTCCAGGATGTGCTGGTCGGCGGCAGCCTGGTCGTCGAGCCGCTCAGGCGCAGCATCCGTTGGCGGGCGTTCCTGCACAACCGACGCTCGCCGGAACTGCTCAGTCGGATCGACGCCGGCAGCGGCAACAGCCTCGGCATCGAATACGCCCGGCTCAACGATCCCGCCGTGCATACGCCGCAGGTCAGCGCCTTCCCCCAGGTTTCGCTGAATATTCCCAGACCGGTGGTCAGCCGCCTGCGGGTCGCCGACGGTATCGGCGGCACGCGCGACTACCAGTATCTCTATCAGGGGGCGCTGACCTGCGGCGAATGCACGGCGGGATCGTTGAGCCGGGCGTATTCGATGCCGAGGCTGTTGCCGCTGCCGGC
>NZ_SCND01000520.1:0-3123 GCF_005503585.1 Pseudomonas sp. 2VD | reverse complement strand
ATGCCGGCAAGGTCGGCAGCGGCTTCACCGCGGCCAGCCTGAAGAAGGTCCGTGAGCGCCTGGAACCCCTCGCGGTCCGCTCCAGCCCATTGGCGAAGGTGCCGCCGGCGCGCGAGACCGGGTCGGTGCAGTGGGTGCGCCCGCAACAGCTGTGCGAGGTTTCCTATGCGCAGATGACCCGTGGCGGGATCATCCGCCAGGCAGTGTTCCACGGCTTGCGCGAAGACAAGCCGGCGCGCGAGGTGACCGGCGAGCGTCCCGCCGGCCCGCCGTCGCTGCGCGGCGCGCGCAAGGCCGGCGCCGGTGCGTCGCGGGCGGCCACCGCCGGCGTGCGCATCAGCCATCCGCAGCGGCTGATCGACCCGTCGATCCAGGCCAGCAAGCTGGAACTCGCCGAGTTCCATGCGCGCTACGCCGACCTGCTCCTGCGCGACCTGCGCGAGCGCCCGGTGTCGCTGGTGCGCGGCCCCGACGGAATCGGCGGCGAACTGTTCTTCCAGAAGCACGCGGCGCGCCTGAAGATCCCCGGCATCGTCCAGCTCGACCCGGCGCTCGATCCCGGTCATCCGCCGCTGTTGCAGATCCGCAGCGCCGAGGCGCTGGTCGGCGCGGTGCAGATGGGCAGCATCGAATTCCATACCTGGAACGCCAGCCTGGCCAACCTGGAGCGGCCTGACCGTTTCGTCCTCGACCTCGATCCGGACCCGGCGCTGCCGTGGAAGCGCATGCTCGAAGCGACCCAGCTGAGCCTGACGTTGCTCGACGAGCTGGGCCTGCGCGCCTTCCTCAAGACCAGCGGCGGCAAGGGCATGCACCTGCTGGTGCCGCTGGAGCGCCGGCATGGCTGGGACGAGGTCAAGGATTTCGCCCAGGCCATCTCCCAGCACTTGGCGCGCCTGATGCCGGAGCGTTTCTCGGCGGTTTCCGGGCCGCGCAACCGGGTCGGCAAGATCTTCGTCGACTACCTGCGCAACAGCCGCGGCGCCAGCACCGTGGCCGCCTACTCGGTGCGTGCCCGCGAAGGGTTGCCGGTGTCGGTACCGGTGTTCCGCGAGGAACTCGACTCGCTGCAGGGCGCCAACCAATGGAACCTGCGCAGTCTGCCGCAGCGCCTCGACGAACTCGCCGGCGACGATCCCTGGGCCGACTACGCCGGCACCCGCCAGCGCATCAGCGCGGCCATGCGGCGCCAGCTCGGGCGCGGCTGACCGTCCGCGAAAAAGGCGGAACTCCCCCGGCGCACAGGGCCTCCACCGTGCAACGAGATGCCGAGGAGGCCCCCGATGGATACCGCCTACCTGATCCTCGCGCTGCTGGTCCTGTTGCTCCTGGTGGATGCCTGGGCCATCAACAGCGTGCTCCGCAGCGACAGCTCCGCCAGTCGCAAGCTCGGCTGGTCGCTGCTGATCCTGCTCCTGCCCGTGCTCGGCCTGGTCCTCTGGGGCTGGACCGGCCCCCGTGGCTTGCGCCCGGTGACCTCGCCGGAACACAGCAAGTGACCCCCCCTGGAGACTGCCCATGAACAGCGAAACCTGTGCCTGTCCCAAATGCACCTGCCAGCCCGGCGCCGATGCCGTCGAACGCGACGGCCAGCACTATTGCTGCGCGGCCTGCGCCAGCGGCCACCCCCAGGGCGAGCCGTGTGGCGACGCCGATTGCCCCTGTGGCGGCACCACCCGGCCCCAGGTGGCGGAGGATCGCCAGCTGGACGATGCGTTGAAGGAGACCTTTCCCGCCAGCGACCCGATCTCGCCCTGAGGAGCGTGCCATGCCCGACCTGCAACTCGCGGACGAGGCCTCTCGCCTGGTGGCCTACCTGCGTAGCGCCGACCTCAGCCTGATCACCGCGGAATCCTGTACTGCCGGGCAGATCAGCGCCGAACTGTCGGCGGTGGCCGGCAGCGGCAAGGTGATGGAAGGCGGCTTCGTCGTCTATTCGCCGGCGGCCAAGCTTGCCCTGCTGGGGCTCGACCCGAACTGGCTGGAGCGTTTCAACCTGACCAGCGTGGAGGTCGCCGAGGCCATGGCCAGGGCGGCCCTGCAACGCAGTCCGGCGAGCGCCGCGCTGGCGGTCACGGGGTTGCTCGGCAGTGAAGCGAAGGACGGCATCCCGCCCGGTACCGTGTGCTTCGCCTGGGCCTTCCGGTTGCCCGCCGGCCTCGCCCTGTTCTCGCGCCGCGAGCGCTTCCACGGCGACCCCGCGCGGATGCGCCGGGAAGCCACCCGCTGGGCGCTGCGGCGCCTGCCCGAATTCCATCAACGCGCCTTGCGCGGCGAACGCGCCTGAGGCGTCCGACAGAGAGGAAACCACCATGAGCGAACAGCGACAGACCCTGCCGGCGCAGCACCAGGACCAACGTCCCGGCCACGAAAGCGAGATGCAGCCGAAGCCGGAGTTCGTTTCCGCCGATTACCGTCCGGCGGCCAAGCTGGAGGGTAAGGTGGCCCTGGTCACCGGCGGCGACAGTGGTATCGGCCGCGCGGTGGCGGTGGCTTTCGCCCGCGAGAAGGCGGATGTGCTGCTGGTCTACCTGGATGAGAACGAAGACGCGGCGAAGACCCGCGAGATCATCGAGTCGCTCGGCCGCCAGTGCCTGGCGTTCGCCGGCGACGTCGCCGACGCCGGCTTCTGCCGCCAGGTGGTGGACACGCTAAGGCAGAAATGGGGGCGCCTCGACGTGTTGGTCAACAACGCCGGCGAGCAGCATCCGCAGGCGCGCCTGGAGGACATCAGCGAAGAGCAGTGGGAGAAGACCTTCCGCACCAACATCTTCGGCATGTTCCAGTTGACCAAGGCGGCCCTGCCGCTGATGGGCAAGGGCGGGGCGATCATCAACACCACCTCGATCACCGCCTACAAGGGCAACCCCCAGCTGATCGACTACTCCTCGACCAAGGGCGCGATCACCTCGTTCACCCGGTCGCTGTCGATGAACCTGGTCAACCGCGGCATCCGCGTCAACGCCGTGGCCCCGGGCCCGATCTGGACGCCGCTGATCCCGTCCACCTTCAGCGCCGAGAAGGTCGCCCACTTCGGCGCGGATACGCCGATGGGCCGGCCCGGCCAGCCGGAAGAGCTGGCCGCCAGCTACGTCTACCTGGCCTGTAACGACTCGTCCTACG
>NZ_SCND01000051.1:0-24839 GCF_005503585.1 Pseudomonas sp. 2VD | reverse complement strand
GCGTTGGGGGCGGCAGCAGTGGCGTTCGGCGCAGTGGCCGGCTGCGCCTGGCGGGTCTGGTGGCTGGGTGCCGAGCCGAGGCTCTTGCCGCCGCCGAAGCGCTTGGCATTGGCATCCAGGCTGACGGTCAGCGCCAGGCAGAAGGCGAGGGCGATGCTGAGAACACGCTGCATTGTAGTCTTTCTCTCTTGGGGGAATCGACGCGCGCCATGTTGCGGCGGTACGGGCGACAGGACCAGCCGGATTTTGTTTCGGGCTATTGCTCCCCGGCCGCCGTTTTTTCGCCCGCCGCGTCTGGCTCGCGGGTCGGCGCCAGGGTACACCTTCGTTGCCGGGGACGACAGGCATGCACGCGGATCGGCGCGCGAAGATCCGCCCGGCGACCCGGGAAGCACAACGCAGAGCCTCGCCGAAACGTCTGTTACAGTTTTTTTCAGCCCACCGATCAAGCACTTGCGGATGCTAGTCTGCGGGTCTGCGAGGCCGCCCGGTCGCCGCGTCTGCCGACCCATTCCCCGAGCGAGGACCGCCGCCATGCATGCCGTCGATTTCATCCAGGACCTCGCCGTGATCATGCTGGTGGCGGGTGTGGTCACTATCCTCTTCCACCGCCTGCGCCAACCGGTGGTCCTCGGCTACATCGTCGCCGGCTTCATCATCGGCCCGCACACCCCGCCCTTCGGACTGATCCACGACGAAGACACGATCAAGACCCTGGCCGAACTCGGGGTGATCTTCCTGATGTTCTGCCTCGGCCTGGAGTTCAGCCTGCGCAAGCTCTTCCAGGTCGGCGCCACGGCGTTCATCGCGGCGTTCCTGGAAATCGTCCTGATGATCTGGATCGGCTTCGAGATCGGTCGCTTCTTCGAGTGGAGCACCATGGACTCGCTGTTCCTCGGCGCGATCCTGGCGATCTCCTCCACCACCATCATCGTCAAGGCGCTCGGCGACCTGAAGATGAAGAACGAGCGCTTCGCCCAACTGATCTTCGGCGTGCTGATCGTCGAGGACATCCTCGGCATCGGCATCATCGCCCTGCTGTCGGGAATCGCCGTGAGCGGTTCGGTGGAAACCGGCGAGGTGTTCTCCACGGTCGGCAAGCTCAGCCTGTTCATGATCGTCGCGCTGGTCGTCGGCATCCTCCTGGTGCCACGCCTGCTGGCCTACGTGGCGAAGTTCGAGAGCAACGAGATGCTGCTGGTCACCGTGCTCGGCCTGTGCTTCGGCTTCTGCCTGCTGGTGGTGAAGCTGGAATACAGCATGGTGCTCGGCGCCTTCCTGATCGGCGCGATCATGGCCGAGTCGCGCCAGTTGGTGCAGATCGAACGATTGATCGAGCCGGTCCGTGACATGTTCAGTGCGATCTTCTTCGTCGCCATCGGCCTGCTGATCGACCCGAAGATCCTCGTCGAGTACGCCTGGCCGATCGCCCTGATCACCGTCGCGGTAGTGCTCGGCAAGATGTTCTCCTGCGGCATGGGTGCGTTCATCGCCGGCAACGACGGACGCACTTCGCTGCGGGTCGGCATGGGCCTGTCGCAGATCGGCGAGTTCTCCTTCATCATCGCCGCCCTGGGCATGACTCTGAAAGTCACCAGCGACTTCCTCTACCCGGTGGCGGTAGCGGTCTCGGCCATCACCACCCTGCTCACCCCGTACCTGATCCGCGCCGCCGACCCGCTCTCGCAGCACCTGGCCAACGCCATGCCGCAGCGCATGGCGAGGATCTTCGGCCACTACGGCGACTGGCTGCGCAGCATCCAGCCGCAGGGCGACCGTGCGGTGCTGGCGGCGATGATCCGGCGCATCCTGCTGCAGGTCGGGGTGAACCTGGCGCTGGTGATCGCGATCTTCCTCGCCGGCGGTTATTTCGCCGATACGCTTTCCGCCTGGATGAGCCAGTGGGTCGCCTACGACGGGCTACACAAGGCATTGATCTGGGGCGGCGCGCTGCTGGTCTCGCTGGCCTTCCTGATCGCCGCGTACCGCAAGCTCAAGGCCCTGTCGATGCTGCTGGCCGAACTCGGGGTCAAGCCGGAGAAAGCCGGACGCCATACGGCGCGGGTACGTCGGGTGATCTCCGAGATCATCCCGCTGCTGTCGCTGGCCGGCATGATGGTGCTGCTGGCGGCGCTCAGCTCGAGCATCCTGCCGCCGGGCGAGTTGCTGGTCGTAGTGGTGCTGGTCGCCGGCCTGGTGATCGCAGTGCTCTGGCGCTGGCTGATCCGCGTGCATTCGCGGATGCAGATCGCGCTGATGGAAACCCTCGACCAGGAAAAGGGCAGCCACTGAGAGCCAAGCGATCCCGGCCTGCCGTCGAATCGGCGGATAACCACGCTGCGGTTATTCGCCCTCGCCTGCATCTGGTGTCGCTATCGGACCCTTTGCCCTGAAGGATCGGCGGATTTCCGCTTATCCACTCTCCCGGTCGGCGGACTCCCGCTCGGCCAAGACCACCCCGCTCCTCTTCCAACCCAGTCCCCACGCGGCTTTCCCGCGTTGGCACGGCACCTGCTATCGAGCCATCCAATACGTCGCCCTCGCGATGTGCCGGTGTGCTGCGCCCTGATCAGCACATCCAAGACAACAACGAAAAGAGGAAACACGATGGAAAGCGCCAACGCCATTTCCGCGTCTGCCCAGCCCCGCACCACTTCGCAACGCATCAAGTCGATCTTCAGCGGTTCCGTCGGCAACCTGGTCGAGTGGTACGACTGGTACGTCTACGCCGCCTTCTCGCTGTACTTCGCAAAGGCATTCTTCCCCCAGGGCGACATGACCGCCCAACTGCTGAACACCGCAGCTATCTTCGCTGTGGGCTTCCTGATGCGCCCGATCGGTGGCTGGCTGATGGGTATCTATGCCGACCGCAAGGGCCGCAAGGCGGCGTTGCTGGCCTCGGTGCTGCTGATGTGCTTTGGCTCGCTGATCATCGCCCTGACCCCCAGCTATGAAACCATCGGCGTCGCCGCGCCGATCCTGCTGGTGGTCGCGCGCCTGCTCCAGGGCCTGTCGGTCGGCGGCGAATACGGCACCTCTGCCACCTACCTGAGCGAGATGGCGAACAAGGAACAGCGCGGGTTCTTCTCCAGCTTCCAGTACGTGACCCTGATTTCCGGCCAGCTCATCGCCCTGGCGGTGCTGATCGTCCTGCAACAGACCCTGACCGTAGAACAACTGGAAAGCTGGGGCTGGCGCGTCCCCTTCTTCATCGGCGCGCTGTGTGCAGTGGTGGCGATGTTCCTGCGTCGCGGCATGGAAGAGACCGAGTCCTTCTCGAAGAAGAAGGAAGAGCCGAAGGAAAGCCTGCTGCGCACCCTGCTGCGCCACCCGAAGGAAGTGCTGACCGTGGTCGGCCTGACCATGGGCGGCACCCTGGCCTTCTACACCTACACCACCTACATGCAGAAGTACCTGGTGAACACGGTAGGCATGAGCAAGACCGATTCGACCATGATCTCGGCTGCCACCCTGTTCCTCTTCATGCTGCTGCAGCCCATCGTCGGCGCCCTCTCCGACAAGATCGGCCGGCGGCCGATCCTGATCGCCTTCGGCGTACTCGGCACCGTCTTCACCTACCCGATCCTCAGCACCCTGCACAGCGTCGACAGCTGGTGGGGAGCGTTCTTCCTGATCATGGCGGCGCTGGTGATCGTCAGCGGCTACACCTCGATCAATGCGGTGGTGAAGGCCGAACTGTTCCCCACCGAGATCCGCGCCCTGGGCGTCGGCCTGCCGTATGCCCTGACCGTGTCGATCTTCGGCGGCACCGCCGAATACGTTGCCTTGTGGTTCAAGAGCGTCGGCCTGGAGAGCGGCTTCTACTGGTACGTCACCGCCTGCATCGCCTGCTCGCTGCTGGTCTATGTGTTCATGAAGGACACCCAGAAGCACTCGAAGATCACGACCGATTGATTGAGCCTCGTGCTCATGGCCCCGACACACTCCGGGCCTTTTTATCCACAGGACGGCATCCCGACCGGAACCCTAGGGCGCGCAACGCCGGCGGAGTAATCCGCCGGTGCCCCTGCGTTCCACGGCGGATAACCGCAAGCGGTTATTCACCCTGCGGCTCGTCATTCCGGCGGGGCTGGAACCTTGGCGCGTAAACGCCGATCTCCTCGCGTTCCCACGGCGGAACAGCGCAAGGGGCCTGCCGTCCCCAGGCAGCGAGGCCCCGTCTGCGAGACCTACCGGGAATAAAAAAACCGCGCTCGAAGGCGCGGCTCTTTTCGTTGTCGGCGAACCGCCTCAGCGGCGCTTCTCGATCTTGAAGAAGAACATCTTGGTCGCCTGGCGGGCGACGATCTTGCCACCGCTGACACGCGGCTCGAAACGCCACTTGGCCATGGCCTGGCGCACTTCGCGGTCGAACATGCGCGACGGCACCGACTCCAGCACCTGGATGTCGTCAATGCGGCCATCGCTGGTGATGGTGAACAGCACCTTCACCCGGCCTTCGATACCCCGCGCCTGGGCCATCCGCGGATAGACCGGAGGATCCATGCGCAGCGGCTTGATGTCGCTGTCGTTGAGGCTGCCGCTGGGCAGGCCGGCCGGGCCTTGCGAGCCGCTGGGCGCAGTCTGCGCGCCGGGCGTGCTCTGCCCGACGGTAGGCGCGGGCGGCGGCGCGGCGCTGGACGGGCTGGGCTGGCTGGATGCTTCCGTGCTCGGCTCGGGTTCCGGCTTGGGTTTGGGTTCCGGCTTCGGCTTGGCCTTGGGAATGGCGTTTTCCACCGGTTTGGGCTTGGGCTTGGGTTTTTCCACCGGCTTCGGCTTCGGCGGCTCCGGCTTGGGTTCCTCGATCTTCGGCGGCGTCGGTTCCGGCGCGGCAGCCGGCGGCTGCGGGGTCGGCTCGGCCTTCTTCTCGAGCTGGACGAAATTCACCTGCATGGTCTTCGGCAGTTCGCCGTGGCCAAGGTTGAGTTCGGCCGGGGTCGGCATCACCCACACCAGCGCACCGATGATCGCCACATGCATCGCCACCGCCGCGCCGGAGGACAGCCACCAGCGCGACTTGGGCGGCTCGCCGGGGACGTCGTCGGGATCGCTGCCATGGGCGTAGGGGATCAGCACTTCCTCGACCGCCACTTCCTCGTCGCGGCGCGCACCGGAGCAGTCCACCACGCGCAGGTTGGGTTCTCCGCGCTGGGCATTCACGCAT
The DNA here is from genome assembly GCF_005503585.1 of Pseudomonas sp. 2VD. Lineage (NCBI taxonomy): Bacteria > Pseudomonadati > Pseudomonadota > Gammaproteobacteria > Pseudomonadales > Pseudomonadaceae > Pseudomonas > Pseudomonas sp. 2VD. The sequence goes on along the minus strand of NZ_SCND01000051.1, from coordinate 19,675 downwards.
GGCAGGGACTCGCTTTCGTCTCCCTGGGCGGGAGCGGTGGGGTGGTCTTCGGCGAGCGCGGCCAGCGAAAAACGGTCAGGCGACCGTGAAGGCTGTGGCGACATGAGGGCGACCTGCGGAGAAGTGAAAGGTAAGGAAGTAGAGTCTTCTGATAATTATTATCATTCAGTCGCGTCCTCAGGGCAACCTTGGCGGATCATTCCGCGACCATCCGACACGCCAGGAACGCCTCTTCGAGCGCCTCTTCATCCGCGTCTGCGGCGAGGATCAGTTCCAGCCGATTATCCCGCCGCCACGAGGACTTGCCCCAGTTATCCACAAACGGCGCGGCATTCGCTGCATACCAACCGTCCGCGCAATGCAGCACCGCCTTGGCCCGCCGCAGTCCGGACAAACGGCTCAGCCAGGCGTCCACTGCGACCCGATCGAAACGCACCGACGGCGCCAGCCGCCAGCCGATGGCCAGCTGGCCGTCCTGCTCGCGCACGGCGCGCAGCGGTCGCTCGGCGGGCAGCACCGTTCCCAACTGAGCAGGCGCGTCCGGCAGGGCCGCCCAGGTCGTCGCGCTACCTTCCCCGGCAACGCTGGTCGGCAGATCGCGCAATGCCAGGTGGCCGCGCACGCTCCAGCGCAACGGCAGGACCGGCAGGCGCGCGCGCACGGCGCAGCGCTGCGTCGCGTCGAGCGCTTCGGATTTGTTCAGCAGCAACATGCCGGCCGCTTCCAGCGCCTGTTCCTGTGCCTCCGGCAGCGGTTGGCCGGAGGCCAGCGCGGCGGCATCCAGCACCACTACCAGGGGTTGCAGGGCCAGGACGCCGGACCAGGGAGGAGCCTGCAGCTGCTTCCACAGCGCCAGCGGATGTCCCAACCCGGAGGGTTCGATGAACAGCCGGTCCGGCCGTGCCCGACGCAACAAGCGACCGAGCCCCACCTGGAACGGCACGCCATTGACGCAGCAGAGGCACCCGCCCGCCACCTCGCCGATGGCCACGCCGTCGACGTCCGTGGCCAGCAGCGCGGCATCCAGGCCGATCTCGCCGAACTCGTTGACCAGCACCGCCCAGCGCTCGCCCGCCGGCTTCTGCGCCAGCAGCGAGCGGATCAGGCTGGTCTTGCCGGCCCCCAGGGGGCCGCCGATCAGGTGTGTGGGTATCTCTCGAAGCATCTGCGCAACCGGAATGTGAAAGCCTGTGGATCAATGCGGTCCTTGCCTGCGGGGAGCCAGGCCCCGTGCTAGAGTCGCGCCCGTCTGCAATGGAGTCCTCGCATGCGTCCGTTCCTGTTCTTCCTGTCCTGCCTGCCGGGCCTGGCCCTGGCCGAAGCCTGCATCGTCCATAGCCAGGCGAAGAATCTCGATGTGAAGGTCTGCCAGCAGAACCGCAGCATCCCGGCCAAGCTGTTCCGCGAAGGCTTCTGCCAGCCACAACTGCAGGGCCAGAAGGTCGAGGTGGCGTTCGCCGAGGAGTGTCCGACGGGCGCCTTCGGTGTCTGCCGCGACGCCAGGGTACCCAACGCGCCCTATCGGCAGGACATCTTCTACTACGGCATCGCGACCGACGCACGCTACCTGGAGCCGTTCTGCGCCAGCCAGAGCCAAGGCCGCTGGGAAGAGCCTAGCGCCGCGAAAAAGCCCTGAGCGCGTCATCAGCCTGTCACAGCGTCCGGGCTAAATGGGAGTCGGGTACCTCAGCACCCTTCGTCCCCATCCCCAAGGTAGGACGACTTTTTGGTGATAGGCCATCTGCGGATGGCCTTTTTTTATTCCTCGAAAGACACTTGTCCACAGGCTCAGGCAAGCCAGTCCAGGGTCAACAGCAGGCGCGCCAGCCCGGGCTCCGCTCGCGGCGAGCGATGCACCAGTCCGGCACCTTCGTTACCCTCCCAGCGTTCGCCCTTCAGCAGCGCCACGTCGCCTGTGGACAAGCTATGGATAAGCTGTTCATCGACAACTTCCGCCTGTGCTCCGCCAAGCAGCCGACGGTCCAGGCCGGACTCGTCCAGCCATTCGCTGGCAGCGCCCTGGTAGGTGGTGACCAGCCGCAGCGGCACGTGGTCGACGTGGAAACGCGGGCACATCGGTTTATCCAGAACGCGCAGGCGCAGGCCGATACGCCGCGCCCCGGTCAGGCAAAAGAAGGCCTCGACCAGCCAGCCCAGGTCGTCGAGGAAATCGGCTTGTCCCGGCAGTTGCCGCGCGTCGAGCAGACCGTCCAAGGCGGGTAGCCGTTCCTCTTCCATCTCCAGCGTCTGGCTCAGCGCCAGTCCCGGCCGGTTGCGTACCAGGGCGGCGGCGAAGTCGCGCAGCGCCGGGTTCAACCGGCGTGTCCAGACCGCCAGGTTGACCCCGTCGCGAAGCACCTCGGCCAGCACCTGGGGGTCTTCGCCGAACGCCTGGCGCGGCAACGGACTTTCCTGTGGCAGTGCGCTCATGCGGCGTGCCCCCAGTCCTCGAAGGGGTCGTCCAGGCCCTGCCAGCCCGGAATGCCCAGGTTCATCTCGGCATCATCCAGCAGGCAAGCATCGAGGGCTGCGCGCAGGGCCGTGAAGTCCAGGTTCTGGCCGATGAAAACCAGCTCTTGGCGACAGTCGCCGACGCCTTCCTCCCAGTGCCGCATGATCGCCCGCAGGCCCTCTTCGTCCTGTGGCCACTGTCCGGTCGGCACGAAGCGCCACCAGCGGCCCGCCAGGCCGTAGCGCATCAGGCCGCCGGCCTGCGACCAGCTGCCAGCCTCGCGGGGCCGGCTGGCGAGCCAGAAGAAGCCCTTGGAGCGCAGCAGCCGCCCCTGCTTCAGCGGATTGTGCAGGAAGGCGTGGAAGCGCGCGGGGTGGAACGGACGGCGCGCCCGGTAGGCCATGGAGGCGATGCCATATTCCTCGGTTTCCGGCAGGTGCTCGCCGCGCAGTTCCTTCAGCCAGCCCGGCGCGGACGCCGCGCGATCGAAATCGAAGCGACCGGTATCGAGGATCTTCGCCAGCGGCACCTGACCCATCACCATCGGCAGGATCTCCGCCTCGGCATTGAGCTGGCGCAGGATCGCCAGCAGTTCCTCGCGCTGCTCGCTGGAGATCAGGTCGATCTTGCTGACCAGGATCACATCGGCGAATTCGACCTGGTCGATCAGCAGGTCGGTGATCGAGCGCTGATCCTCCTCACCGAGGGTTTCGCCACGGCTGGCCAGGCTGGCGGCCTCCTGGTAGTCGCGGAGGAAATTCATCCCGTCGACCACCGTGACCATGGTATCCAGTCGCGCCACGTCGGACAGGCTGCGGTCCAGCTCGTCGCGGAAGGTGAAGGTCTCGGCCACCGGCATCGGTTCGGAAATCCCGGTGGACTCGATCAGCAGGTAGTCGAAGCGGCCTTCCCGGGCGAGACGGCCGACCTCTTCCAGCAGGTCTTCGCGCAGGGTGCAGCAGATACAGCCGTTGCTCATCTCCACCAGGCGCTCTTCAGCGCGGTTCAGGCTGACATCGCGCTGGACTTCGCTGCCATCGATATTGATTTCACTCATATCGTTGACGATCACCGCAACCCGGCGGTTCTCGCGGTTCTTCAGCACATGGTTGAGCAGCGTGCTCTTGCCGGCGCCGAGAAAGCCGGACAGCACGGTGACAGGTAGGCGTTGGTTCACGGTTGGTAACCTCTTCAGTTGTGCCGCACGTGGCGTTCGCGCTTCTCCTGGCGCTCTTTCGCCTCGATGCAGAGGGTGGCGGTGGGACGCAACAGCAGGCGGCGCAGGCCGATCGGCTCGCCGGTTTCCTGGCACCAGCCGTAGTCGCCGCGGGCCAGGCGCTCCAGCGCTTCGTCGATCTTGTCGAGCAGCTTCTTCTCCCGCTCCAGCAGGCGAAGTTGCCATTGCCGCTGTTCCTCGCGGGAAGCCAGGTCGGCCTCGTCGCTGGGGCGTTCGAGATCGCGCAGCTCGCCGAATTCGCCTTCGATGCGCGCCTGCAGTTCCTGGCGCTGGCGCAGCAGCAGGTCGCGGAAGAAGTCCTGCTGGGCTTCGTCCATGTAGGCAGCGTCGGGCTGGGCAAGCAGTTCCTGTTCGGTCATAGGCTGAACCTGGGAAATTTAAAACGTTATACTATAACAATTAACACCACAATCGATGGCCCGCCAATCGCCTTCCGGCTACCCTGGGCCCATGTCATCCCGGGATCCACCGATGCGCCGCGTCCTCCGCCTTTACTGCCTGGCCCTCCTGCTGCTCGCTCCGGCGGCACAGGCGCAGGGCTTTCTTCCCGGCACCCGCCCGGCGGAATGCGCCTACCTGCGCACCGTTCTGGCCTGCATGGATCGGCTGGGCAACCACTACAGCGTCGCCACCGGCGGCAACGACACCTGGCTGCGCGGATACGACGCGGCAAGCGGACGACGCTGGGCCCAGACCAATACGCGCTACGGGCGCCTGACCTTCTTCAGCGGCATCGCCAGCGACGGGGAAATCTGGGTCGGCCTCAGCCGCAACATCGGCTGGACCAGCGTCAGCCGCCTGAGCAGTTCATCGGGCCAGCGCCAACGCCTGACCTGCGGGCGGGTCAGCGGCTGCAGCGAAGGCCCTAGCCGGGAGGCTGCGCGCTGAGCGCCGCCAGGTAGCTGCCGGCGGGAGGGCGTTGCCGGAAGTAGCCCTGCACGCCAGCGAAGATCGCCTCGGCCAGGCGCTGGCGATGGCGTTCGTCCATCAACCGGCAACAATCGCCGCGATTCGAGATGAAGCCGGTCTCCACCAGGATCGAAGGGATGTCCGGCGACTTGAGCACGGCGAAGCCGGCCTGCTCGACACGCTTCTGGTGCAGCGCGGTGACGTCCGACAACTGGCCGAGAACGCTGTGGCCGAGGTCCAGGCTGCTGGCGATGGTCGAACTCAGGGCCATGTCGAGGATCACCCCGGCGAGTACCTTGTCGCGGCCCTGTAGCGGCAGGTTGCCGCTGTTGCCGATCAGGTCGGCGCCGTTCTCGCGATCGGCCATCCAGCGCGCCATGGTCGAGCTGGCGCCATGCTCGGAGAGGGCATATACCGATGCGCCGGAGGCGGTCAGTCGCGGCGCCGCGTCGGCGTGCACCGAGACGAACATGTCGGCGTTGTAGCGCCGAGCCACTTCCGGCCGCTTGCGCAGCGGAACGAACACGTCGCCGTTGCGCACCAGGCGCGCCTTGAAGCCTTTCTCGCGGTCGATCCGCCGCGCCAGCAGGCGGGCGATGGCCAGCGCCACGTCCTTTTCGCGCTCGCCCTTGCTACCGACCGCGCCGGGGTCCTTGCCGCCATGGCCGGCATCGACCACCACGAGGATGTCGCGGCCCGTCGAGGGTAGCGGGCGGGCCAGCGCCAGCATCGGCTCGGGGGGAGCCGCCAGCGCCTGTGGATAAAGGTCCAGGACCAGGCGATGGCCCTTTCCTGCCTGCGGTTCCAGGGCGAAGCTGCGCGGCCTGACCGCCTGGCGCAGGTCGAGGACGATGCGCGTCCCGCCGCCACCCAGTTGGCCGCTGCGGATGGCGCGCACGGGGCCGTCCAGCGGCAGCTCGGAGAGCGTTGCGAGCAATTGCGCGTCGGGCAGGTCGAGGATCAACCGCTCGGGGGCCTGCAGGGAAAAGGTTCGATAACGCGGCGGGCCGTCCAGTTCCAGCACCAGGCGCCAGCTTTCCGAGGAATTCCAGGCCCGGGCCTGGCGGATTCGTACATTGGCGCTGGCGGCCAGGAACGGCTGGAGGGCCAGGCCGGCGAGCAGGCTTTGCAGGAGGCGACGGCGCTTCATCGACGAAATACCCGATTGCAAGGGTCGGCATTAGCTAATACGTTATATTATAACGTTTAAGCCATTTCCAGGCCTTGCCTGCCCTTCTTCGAGTTCTCCATGAATGCCTTGACGCTTCCCGATATCGCCCGCCAGACCACCACCGCCGATCTTCCCCTGGACTGGGTCGGCATGCAGGGCATCGCCCTCCCCGTGCAGATCGGCGGGCAGAGGGTCGCCGCCGAAGCCGATGCCGGTGTCAGCCTGGACGACCCGCAGGCCCGCGGCATCCATATGTCGCGCCTCTACCTGGCGCTGGCCGAACTGGAACAGGGCGAGCTGGACCTTTCCCGCCTGCGCGCCGTCCTGCAACGCTTCCTCGACAGCCACGCCGGCCTGTCGCGTCGCGCCTACCTGCGCCTACGCCTCGCGCCGCTGCTGCGGCGTCCGGCGCTGGTCAGCCCGCTGAGCGGCTGGAAACGTTATCCACTGGTGCTGGACACGCGCCTGGAAGGCGATGACTTCCAGGCCGAAGTCCATCTCGAGCTGACCTACTCCTCGACCTGCCCCTGTTCGGCGGCACTGGCCCGGCAATTGATCCAGGAGCGCTTCGACCAGGACTTCGCCGGACAGCCGCTCGATCATGCCAGCGTGCTCGCCTGGCTCGGCAGCAGCGCCGGCATCGTCGCCACCCCGCACAGCCAGCGCAGCAGCGCGCACCTGCGCATCGGCCTGGCGGAAGACTGCATCGGACTGCCCCTGGAAGAGCTGGCGGATCTCGGCGAAAGCGCCCTCGGCACCGCGGTGCAGACTGCGGTGAAACGCGCCGACGAGCAGGCCTTCGCCCTCGCCAACGGACAGAACCTGATGTTCTGCGAAGACGCGGTGCGCCGGCTGCACCGCGCCCTGCAGGGTTATCCACAGGCGAGCCGGTTCTCCATACGGGTCGTCCATGCGGAAAGCCTGCATGCCCACGACGCCGTCGCCGAAAGCCACTGGCAACGAGGTGCCGCATGATCCGCAAGAATCCCTCCGGCGACCTGCCGGTGATCGACGAATCGGCCTATGTGGACAAGACCGCGATCATCTGCGGCAAGGTGATCATCCAGGCCAACGTCTTCGTCGGTCCCTACGCGGTGATCCGTGCCGACGAAGTCGACGCCGACGGCGGCATGCAACCGATCGTGATCGGCGCCAACTCGAACATCCAGGACGGCGTGGTGATCCATTCCAAGTCGGGTGCCGCGGTGACCATCGGCGAGCACAGCTCCATCGCCCACCGCTCCATCGTCCACGGTCCTTGCGAAGTCGGCGACCGGGTCTTCATCGGCTTCAACAGCGTGCTGTTCAACTGCCGGGTCGGCGATGGCTGCGTGGTCCGCCACAACGCGGTGGTCGACGGCTGCGACCTGCCAGCGGGTTTCTACGTCCCGTCCACCGAGCGCATCGGTCCGCGCACCGACCTGGCGAGCATGCCGCGGGTCAGCGTTTCGGCCAGCGAGTTCTCGGAAGACGTGGCGCGCACCAACGTCGACCTGGTACGCGGCTACAAGTCGCTGCAGAACGAGTTCTGAACATGCAAAGCCTGCTGATCCGCAATGCCCGGATGGTCAACGAGGGACAGGTACGCGAAGGCGATCTGCTGGTCCGCCACGGTCGCATCGAACGCATCGCCGGCTGCCTGGAAAACTGCGGCGCCAGCCGGGAGATCGATGCCGCCGGACGCTACCTGCTGCCGGGAATGATCGACGACCAGGTGCACTTCCGCGAGCCGGGTTATCCACAGAAGGGCTCGATCGCCAGCGAATCCCGCGCCGCCGTGGCGGGCGGCATCACCAGTTTCATGGACATGCCCAATACCCGCCCGGCGACGCTGAGCCTCGAAGCGCTGGCGGAAAAGAAGCGCCTCGCCGCCGCCCATAGCGTGGCCAACTACGGTTTCCACTTCGGCGTCAGCCGCGACAACCTCGACACCGTGGCCGCCCTCGATCCACGCGAGGTCGCCGCGGTGAAGGTGTTCATGGGCGCCTCCACCGGCGACATGCTGGTGGACGACCTGCCGACTCTGGAGCGCCTGTTCGCCAGCGTTCCGACCCTGCTGCTGAGCCATTGCGAAGACACGCCGCGGATCGAAGCCAACCTGGCGCGCTGGCGACAACGCTTCGGCGAACGTATTCCGGCAGCCGCCCACCCGCGCATTCGCGACGCCGAGGCTTGCTACCGTTCCACCGCCCTGGCGGTGGAACTGGCGCAACGACATGGCACGCTGCTGCATGTCCTGCACTTATCCACAGCGCGCGAACTGGCCCTGTTCGAGGACAAGCCGCTGTGCCAGAAACGCATCACCGCGGAAGTCTGCGTCCACCACCTGCTGTTCGACGACAGCGACTACGCCCGCCTCGGCCATCTGCTCAAGTGCAACCCGGCGATCAAGAGCCGCGAGGACCGCGACGCCCTGCGCAGGGCGCTGGCCGGCAACCGCCTGGACGTGATCGGCACCGACCACGCGCCGCACGCCTGGGCCGAGAAGCAGCAGGCTTATCCACAGGCGCCGGCCGGCCTGCCACTGGTCCAGCATGCGTTGCCGGCACTCCTGGAGCTGGTCCGCGAAGGCTGGCTGTCGCTGGCCACCCTGGTGGCGAAGACCAGCCACCGGGTCGCCGAACTGTTCGCCATCGCCGATCGCGGTTTCCTCCGCGAAGGCTACTGGGCCGACCTGGTGCTGGTCAGCGAACTGGAGCACCCGGCGCTGGCCAGCGCCATGCCGCTGCTGTCGCGCTGCAACTGGACGCCGTTCCGCCACCGGGCATTCCACCATCGGATCGATACCACCATCGTCTCCGGGCAACTCGCCTGGCACGCGGGACGCCTGTCCGACGATTGCCAGGGACTGCCCCTGCGGTTTTCCCGCTGAAGTCTTGTCCACAGCCTGCTGTGGATATCCGTTCGCCCACGGCCCTAGCGCAGGGCTTTCACCGCCGCGCCAAGGAAGGCATAGGTCTCCTCCTCGCGATCGTCCATCTCCGGCTTCGGCCAGGCGCTCCAGACCACCGCCACGATCTTCTCCTTGCGGTTGATGTAGAGGTACTGGCCGAAGATGCCCTGGGCTTCGAAGGCCCCGCCGTCATGCTCGGGCAGGGCCTTGGCGCCCACCGGGAAGGTCCACCACTGGTAGCCGTAGCCGAGCGCGTATTCGCCATCGTAGAGCTTGCCCGGGGCCAGGTGGGAAGAAGCCTCGACGCGACTGGCACGATCGACCCAACCCTCGGGAAGGATACGTTCGCCATCGATCACCCCATCCTCGAGGACGAACTGGCCGAAGCGGCCATAGTCGCGCAGGGTCGCGCTCAAGCCGCTGCTGCCGATCTCTTGCCCGGCCGGCGATTCCAGTTGCCAGAAGCCGTCGCTCTCCATGCCCATCCGCGCCCAGATCCGCTCGGACAGGTAGTCGCTCACCGGAATGCGGGTCGCCGCGTGCAGCAGCTCGCTCTGCAGGTGCGACTCGCCGGTGCTGTAGGTGAAGTGGGTACCGGTCGGGTACTGCCGCGGCAGGCTCGCCAGCAGCCGCAGGATGCCACCGGGACGTTCGGCGAGCTGGGCGTCGAACATCTGCCGGCGGTCGGACTTCGGATCGCGATAGGTCTCGTTCCAGCGGACCCCGGAACTCATCTGCAGGACCTGCTCCACCGTAACCCCCTGGTAGGCGGAGCCGGCCAGGCTCGGCAGGTACTTGTCCACAGGCTGGTCGAGAGCCAGCAGGCCCTGCTGCACGGCGGCGCCCACCAGGGTCGAGGAGATCGACTTGACCACCGAGAACGAGGTCCAGCGCGTGCGTTCGTCGTTGCCCAGGCCGTAGCGCTCCAGGGCGACCTTGCCATCCTTGAGGACCAGCACGCCGCCAACGCGGTTGCGCCGCATGAAATCGTCGACGCCGTATTCCTCGCCGCCGATCCGGTAGCGCGGCGCGATGGCCACACCCGCCGGCAGCGGACGGACCTTGGTCCCCTTGTGGATAACCCGGGTCGGATAGACCTTGTCCATGTTCCGGTAGGTGTCCGGCTGGTATTCCGGGATCAGTTCATAGAGATCGGCGGCACGGCCGATCCGCGGGTTTTCCACAGCCGCGTCGGCGCCGGCCGAGCCGCTTGCCGAGACGAACAGTGCCAGCAGGGCCGGCCGGAAGACGGATATACAGCTACGCATGGACGTTTTCCTTATGACCGGAAGCAGCTCCGGCTTCGTCGTTTTTATGGATGTGGACTGGCGTCGCAGGGTTATCCACAGGACGTTCAGTCGCTCGGGCCCCGTATCGGACACGCCCAGAGTTCGACCGCCGGGCGCTCAGGGTCCGGCGGACCGATCCAGCGCGCCAGCGCATCGCAGCGCCCCTGACGGCAGATCCGGTAGTCGCCGGCCTCCGGTGTGCGCCCCAGCCGCAACGGTTGCAGCGGCGGCACCCCACGGTGGTAATGCCAGGCGCCGTCACGCAGCACGGCGCCCTCGGGAATCTCCATCCCCGCCCCGCTGCCCCGCACCCGGGCCTCTTCCAGCAGCAGGCCGCGCTCGCTCAGGCGATAGTCTTCTTCCCAGAGCACCTTCTCGACCGTGTGTTGCCAGGCCAGGGTGAACGACTGCAGCGGCAGCGTCGCCCAGACGCTGCCGGCCATGCCCAGGCACAGCGCGATCACGCCACCGCCTCGCGCGCACGCTGGCGCCAGAGGTGCCAGCCGATCACCAGCGCGCCGAAGACGAAGCCCAGCTCGTCGCTGATCGGCAAGGCCAGGACCAGGCTGGCTCCCGCGGCGAACGCCACCAGGCGCTCCCACCAGGCCAGCGGCCCCTGCAGGTAGCCGATGGAAGCCATGCCCCACAGGCCGATGGCCAGCACCGCCTTGCAGGTGACATAGAGCGTCGCCCCCCAACCGCCTTCCTGCAGCATCAGCGCCGGGGAATACACCGCCATGAACGGCACCACGAAACCCGCCAGGGCGATGCGCACCGCCCAGAAGCTGATCTTCAATCCCCTTTCCTTGGCGATCGGCGCCGCCGCGAAGCAGGCCAGCGCCACCGGAGGGGTGAGGTCGGCGAGGATGCCGAAGTAGAAGACGAACATGTGCGAGACGATCAGCGGCACCCCCAGTTCCAGCAGCGCCGGCGCGGCGATGGAGCTGGTGATGATGTAGTTGGGGATGGTCGGGATGCCCATTCCCAGGACCAGGCAGGTGACCATGGTCAGGACCAGCGACAGCAGCAGGTTCTCCCGTCCCAGGTCGAGCACGTAGCTGGCGAAGGTGGTGGCGATGCCGGTCAGCGAAATCACCCCGATGATGACTCCCACCAGGGTGCAGGCGATGCCCACCGGAATCGCATGTCGCGCACCTTCTGCGAGGGCGCGGACGCAGATGCGCAGGGTTTCCCGGCCGCCACGGACGAACCAGCAGGCCAGGGCCAGGGCCGCGATCACAACGAAGATCACTCCGATGCCGAGGCGGAAGAACCCCGCGCAGAGCAGCCCCAGCGCCACCCAGAAGGCGATGCGCAGGCCGAGCGAGGACACCCGCAGGATGATCGCCGAACCGAGGATGACGATGGCGGTCAGCGCCAGACCAATGGTTCCGGAGAACAGCGGCGTGCGCCCGGAGAACAGCAGCGCGATCAGCACCAGCAACGGAATCAGCAGGAACCAGCGCTCGCGGACGGCACCCCAGGCGCTCGGACACTGCTCGCGCGGCAGGCCCTTGAGGTCGGCCCGGCGGGCCTCGAGATGGACCATCCAGTACACCGAGCCGAAATACAGCAAGGCCGGGATCAGCGCCGCCTTGGCGATCTCCACGTAGGGGACGTTGATGGTCTCGGCCATGATGAACGCCACCGCCCCCATCACCGGCGGCATCAGTTGGCTGCCCATGCTCGCGGTCGCCTCGACGCCGCCGGCGAACGCCGGCTTGTAGCCGAAACGCTTCATCAGCGGGATGGTGAACTGTCCGGTGGTGACCACGTTGGCCACGCCGGAGCCGGTGATGGTGCCCATCAGCGCCGAGGAGAATACCGAGACCTTGGCCGGCCCGCCGACCCGGTGGCCGAACAGGCCCATGGCGAAATCGGTGAACAGGCGGATCATGCCGGCCTGCTCGAGGAAGGCGCCGAACAGGATGAACAGATAGATGTAGGTTGCCGACACGTAGGTCGGCGTGCCGTAGAGACCTTCGGTACCGAACGACAGCTGGTTGACGATCTGGTCGAAGCCGTAGCCGCGGTGGACCAGGTCGCCCGGCAGGTGTTCGCCGAACAGGCCATAGGCAAGAAACAGCGCGCAGATGATCGGCAAGGCGATGCCCATCACCCGTCGCGCCGCCTCGAAGACCAGGACGATCAGCACCACGCCGACGACCATGTCGGCCTGGGTCAGCTCTCCGGAGCGCTGGATCAGGTCGGCCTCGAAAACCCACTGGTAAACCGCCGTGCCCAGGCCGGCCATGCCCAGCAACCAGGCCAACGGCTGCCAGGGGCGACGTATGCCGAAGGCGGGATAGCTGATGTACACCACCAGCAACAGCAGTCCGACGTGCATTGCCCGCAGGACCTGGGTGGAAATCAGGGGAAAGGCCGCGGTGACGACCTGGAACACGGAAAAGGCCAGGGCCACGGCGAACAGCGCGCGCGGCCAGTTTTCCGCCTCGAGGTGCAGCCCGTTCTGATGATCGCTCATGCATCGACTCCCTACAGCCGGAAACGCGGGGAACCCGGTCCGCCGCACGGACCGGGGCTACGGAGAAACGGGCCTCACTCGGGCAGTACGCCCTTCTCCTTGTAGAAGCGCTCGGCGCCGGGATGCAGCGGAATCGGCAGGTTCTTCGCCGCCTTGTCCAGGGCGATGTCCTTGGCGGCAGCATGGGCGGTGACCAGGCGCGGCAGGTTGTCGAACATCAGCTTGGTCATCTGGTAGGCCAGCTCGTCGCTGACCCCGGAGTGGCTGACCAGGATATTGTCGATCGCCACCGTCGGCACGTCCTGCTCCTGGCCGTCGTAGGTGCCGGCGGGAATGCTCGCGGCGTGGTAGGCCGGGCTGTCGATCTTCGCCACCACGTCCGCCGGGATCGCGACGAAGGTGATCGGCATGGTCGAGGCCAGGTCGCGGATGGCCGCCATGCCCAAGCCGGAGGATTGCAGCGTAGCGTCGAGCTGGCGGTTCTTGATCAGCTCCACCGACTCGGCGTAGGGCAGGTACTCCACCTTGCCCATGTCCTCGTAGCTCAGGCCGGCGGCCTTGAAGATCGCCCGGGCGTTCAGCTCGGTACCGCTCTTGGGCGCGCCCACCGAAATGCGTTTGCCTTTCAGGTCGGCCAGGGTCTTGATGCCCGAGGCTTGGCTGGCCACTACCTGGATATAGTTCGGATAGGTATTGCCGATAGCCCGCAGCTTTTTCAACGGCGCCTTGAAGCCGGCGTCGGCGACCCCGTTCCAGGCGTCGGCGACCGAGTCGCCCAGCGCCAGCGCCAGTTCTCCACGCCCGGCCTGCAGCAGGTTGAGGTTCTCGACCGAGGCCTTGGTGGCCTGCACCGAGGTTTTCGCGGCCTGGATATCGTGCCCGTAGATCTGCGAGAGGCCGACCCCTATGGGGTAATAGACCCCGCTGGTGCCGCCGGTGAGGATATTGATGAAGGTCGGCGCGGCGAAGACCGCGGTACTGAAGGTCACCGTTGCGGCAAGCGTGAAAAGACCGAAGCGTCTGCTCAGCGACATGGGAAGTCTCCTGTTCTTATCGTTGTTGTCGCGCTGTCGCGGAAGCGTCCCGGCTTCCCTCGACCGCGCAGGACTTCGTGCAGACTAGACCGCCCCGCCACGCAGGACAATCCGCAAGGACCGATTGCGCGACCGGCTCCGCAAGGGAGCCGGTCGCCGGCGTTCAGGCGTACAGGTCGCGCCGCGACCAGGGCAGCTCGTGGGAGCCATCCTCGTGGGGGCGAATGGCGAGGATCTGGTGCAGGTTGATCCAGCCGCGCTTGAAGCCGTAGGCACATCCGGCCAGGTACAGCCGCCAGATCCGCAGGGTTTCCTCGGGCACCAGGCGAGCCGCCTCCTTCAGCCTGGCTTCCAGGTTGGCGCTCCAAAAGTCCAGGGTCCGGGCGTAGTGCAGACGCAGGCTTTCCACGTCGACTACTTCCAGCCCGGCTTCGCTCATCCGCGCCACCGCCAGCGACAGGTGCGGCAGCTCGCCGTGGGGAAACACGTAGCGATCGATGAAGTCGCCGGCCCCCTTGCCCACCGGGCGGCCGTCGGTGTAGCGCGAGGTGATGCCGTGGTTCATCACCAGGCCGCCGGGACGCACCGCATCGTACAGTTGCTGGAAGTACAGCCCCAGATTGGCGTGCCCGACGTGCTCGAACATGCCGACGCTGACCACCTTGTCGAAGCGACCATCGCGCGGCAGGTCGCGGTAGTCCAGCAGCTTGAGGGTGACCCGGTCCTCCAGGCCTTCGGCCTTGACCCGCTTCCGCCCGAGCGCCAGCTGCTCCTTGCTCAATGTGATGCCAGTGACCTCGACGCCGAACTCGCGAGCGGCCAGGCGCGCCAGGCCCCCCCAGCCGCAACCGACATCGAGCAGCTTCTCGCCCGGCTGCAAACGCAGCTTGCGGCACAGGTGACGGAGCTTGGCCAGTTGCGCGGTGGCGAGGTCTTCCTTGCCGGTCTCGAAATAAGCGCAGGAATAGACCATTTCCGGATCCAGCCAGAGCTGGTAGAAATCGTTGGACAGGTCGTAGTGGTAATGGATGGCTTCGGCGTCGGTGTCCTTGTCGTGGCTTTCGCGAACCGGCGGCGCGCCGCCATCGGGTTCGCCGAGCGCTTCGCTGAGGGCATCGCCGATACCGATGACCTGGCTGATCGGTCCTTCGATGTCGAGACGCTTCTCGACGTAGGCCTTGCCCAGCGCATCGAGGCTGGGATGGGTGATCTCGGTTAGCAGCGAGGGATCGCGAATGACCATGGTTACCTGTGGATCCGGCCCCAGATCGAACGCCTGAGCATCGCCGATGCGGATCCGCAACGGCAGTTGCAGGGACAGCAACTCAGAGGGGAGCTGTGCAATCATGCCAAACCTCCTGGTCACAAGACGGAATCACTATAGTCCAGTACCTTGATAGAGTTTTGCTATCGGCTACTTAGCCTCCTATCTATCGATGCAAAACCCCTGAACACTCGGATTCAGGTTAGCAGCCAGTCTGCCTATGAATAATTGACAGTTTTGATATACAAACTTTCCCTTGCTGCAATAACGGAACGACGCATAGTCCGTGTCAAAGGAAAGGAAGCGATATAAGGAACGCCGATGAACGAGACCGTGTCCCTCGAAACACGCGAAGTACGCTTTCTCTCCGTGTTCGACTTCGACGGTACGCTGACATACCGAGACAGCTTCGTGCCCTTCCTGCGCTTCGCCTTCGGCAACCGAGTGTTCGTCCGCCGCATGCTGCGCATGGCAGGACCCAGCCTGGCCTATCTCTGCCGGCGTATCGGCCGCGACGACCTGAAGGCGCGCCTGATCGCCACCTTCCTCACCGATGTGCCCGTACATGTGCTGGAAGAGCGGGCGCTGGCCTACCAGAACCGCTTCTGGGAAACACTGATGCGTCCCCACGCATTGACCGCGGTGGCCGACCAGGTCAGCAGCGGCAGCACCGTGACCATCTGTTCCGCCTCCCCTTCGCTGCTACTCAGGCCGTTCGCCGAGAAGCTCGGGGTGCACCTGATCGCCACCGAGCTGGAAGTGGTAGACGGCGTACTGACCGGCAGGATCGTCGGCCGCAACTGCCGGCGCGACGAGAAAGTCTGCCGCCTGGAGCGGCACTACGGTCCGCTGACCCAATACTCCCTGCGCGCCTGGGGCGACTCGCGCGGCGATACGGAACTGCTGGCGGCGGCGCTGGAGCGCTTCTGGAAACCGTTCCGCTGACCTGTTGCCGGGTATGGTCTGGTCCGAGTATCAATCCAAAGTGGGAACCAAACCGGGGCGAATGTCGCGATATCCGGCAGGAGAGCAGAATTCGGCTAACGTTCCGATAGGGTAGTTTCTCCTGCGCTCCCAAGCCCGGGCGGTTCCGCTTGCGGCGATACTCCGAAGCCTTCTTCGATGAAATCGTGCACTGGCGCCCGGAATCTCGCTTCGTTCCCTTCTGTTCTCCCCGCCGTTCCCGCACCAGCCACACAACCATCCCTTCCATAGCCCGAGCGGTTCATCCCTGGCCCTGGCGCCGGCTCCGCGAGCCGGCGCCCCCTTGGCGTTCGTCCGCTCATTCAGCCAAAGAGAACATCATGAACCAGAAAATTTCCCCGCCTTCACAGAAGCTCGACGGCCTGTTCCTGCTGGCCCTGTCGATGGCCGTGTTCTTCGTCGGCGTGACCGAGTTCATGCTGTCCTCCATGCTCGGGCCGCTGGCGCAGGCGTTCCACACCACTACCAGCGGCGCCGCCTGGCTGATCTCCAGCTACGCGTTCTCCTATGCGATCGCCGCGCCGTTGCTGGGCTACTTCTCCGACCGCATGCAACGCAGGAAGCTGCTGCTGCTCGCCCTGATCCTCTTCGCCGTCGATACCCTGGCCATCGTCATCGCCCCGACCCTGGAAATTGCCGTTGTCCTGCGGGTAATCGGGGGCATCGCCTCGGCAATCATCATTCCGACCACCTTCGCCCTGGTCGCGGAGGTGGTCGCCCCGCAAAGACAGGCCGGTGCCATGGGCCAGGTGATGCTCGGCATGACCCTCGGCATTGCCGCCGGCCCGGCACTGGCCGGCCTCCTCTCGGACTTCTTCGGCTGGGCGACGCCCTTCCTGATGGTCTCGTGCGGTTGCGTGCTGGTCTTCCTGATGGCGCGCCAGCGCCTTCCCGTGCAAGCCGTGGCACCGCGCGCCGAGGGCCACGCGCTGGGCTGGTGCAGGCAATGGAGCATCCTCAGGCCACTGATCGCCAAGGGGGCCTGGAACGGCACCGGGGTCGCCGGCCTGCTTCTCTCGGGAGAGGTGCTGCGCCAGCGCTACGGCTTCAGCACCGCGCAGATAGGCGTCAGCATCGCCGCCTTCGGCGTGGGCCTGGCCGTGGGCAACCTCGCCGCGGGTTACCTGCAACGTTATCTGAAGCGCGACGAAGACATGCTCCTGCTGGTGCTGGCGCTCCTGGTGCTATCGATGTCGACCTTCATGCTCCTGCCGCTAACGTGGCCCGTGGCACTCTGCTGCCTGGGCGCCTGGGGCGCCGCGCTGGGCCTGGGCGCGCCGGCGGGCACGGTGGTACTCGCCTCGCGCTCCGGGCCGGACAAGGGCATGGTGCTGTCGTTCGCCGAGACGTTCAACAACATCGCTATTCTCGCCAGCGTGCCCCTGGCTGTGCGACTGCTGGAGCTGAGGGGGCCGCCCGCCACCCTGTGGGTATTGGGCATCGGCCTGGGGATCGGCGCCTGGCTCACCGTGCTGGACTGGTTCGCCAGCCGCAGGAGCGACGAGGCGCTGCCGTTGCGCGATTGACGGCGAGCGCCGCGATCACCGGGGCCGCATGCCTGCCCCGGCTTCTCGGGTACGCGGCCAGCGTTACTCGACGGTGACCGACTTGGCCAGGTTGCGCGGCTGGTCGACGTCGGTGCCCTTGAGCACGGCGACATGGTACGAGAGCAATTGCAACGGGATGGTGTAAAGGATCGGCGAGAGCACGTCGCCGATGTGCGGCATGCCCACCACATGGGTGCCCTCGCCGGCCTCGATGCCCGCGCCTTCGTCGGCGAACACCACCAGTTCGCCGCCGCGGGCGCGGACTTCCTGCAGGTTCGACTTGAGCTTCTCCACCAGCTCGTTGTTCGGCGCCACGGTAACCACCGGCATGTCGCTGTCCACCAGCGCCAGCGGGCCATGCTTGAGTTCGCCGGCCGGGTAGGCTTCGGCATGGATATAGGAAATTTCCTTGAGCTTCAGCGCGCCTTCCAGGGCCACCGGGAACTGCGCGCCACGGCCGAGGAACAGGGTGTGGTGCTTCTCGGCGAACAGCTCGGAAACCTTCTCCACCGTCCGGTTCATCGCCAGCGCCTCGCCCAGCCGGGTCGGCAGGCGACGCAGTTCGTCCACCAGCTCGGCTTCGACGCCATCGGCCAGGCGCTTCTGCACCTGGCCGATGCCCAGGGTCAGCAGCAGCAGGGCGACCAACTGGGTGGTGAAGGCCTTGGTCGAGGCCACGCCGATTTCCGGGCCGGCCTGGGTCAGCAGGGTCAGGTCGGATTCGCGCACCAGCGAACTGGTGGCAACGTTGCAGATCGCCACGCTGGAGAGGAAGCCCAGCTCCTTGGCGTTGCGCAGGGCAGCCAGGGTGTCGGCGGTCTCACCGGACTGGGAGATGGTGACGAACAGGCAATCCGACTGCACCGCGACCTTGCGGTAGCGGAACTCGCTGGCGACCTCCACCTGGCAGGGAATCCCTGTCAGGCTTTCCAGCCAGTAACGGGCGACCATGCCGGCGTGGTAGCTGGTACCGCAGGCGACGATCTGCACGTTGCGAACCTTGGCGAACAGCTCCGCCGCCTGCGGGCCGAAGCTTTCCACCATTACCTGGTTCTGCCCGAGGCGGCCTTCCAGGGTGCGCTGCACGACGCTGGGCTGCTCGTGGATTTCCTTGAGCATGAAGTGCCGGTACTCGCCCTTGTCGGCGGCTTCGGCGCCTTCGTGGTACTGCACGGTCTCGCGCTGCACGTCGTTGCCCTGGACATCCCACAGGCGCACGCTGTCGCGACGGATCTCGGCGATATCGCCTTCTTCCAGGTAGATGAAGCGGTCGGTCACCTGGCGCAGCGCCAGTTGGTCGGAAGCGAGGAAGTTCTCGCCAAGCCCGAGGCCGATCACCAGCGGGCTGCCGCTGCGGGCGGCGACGATGCGGTCCGGCTGCGCCGCGCTGATCACTGCCAGGCCATAGGCCCCGTGCAATTCCTTGACCGCGTCCTTCAGCGCCAGGGTCAGGTCGCCGATGGACTGCAGCTTGTGATGCAGCAGGTGGACGATGACCTCGGTGTCGGTTTGCGAGGTGAACACGTAGCCCAGGCCCTTGAGCCGCTCACGGAGAGGTTCGTGGTTCTCGATGATGCCGTTGTGCACCACCGCCAGTTCGTCGCTGGAGAAATGCGGGTGGGCGTTGCCTTCGGTTGGCGCGCCGTGGGTCGCCCAGCGGGTATGGGCGATGCCCAGGCGGCCGAGCAGCGGCGTACCGGCCAGGCCTTCCTCCAGGCTGGCGACCTTGCCGACCCGGCGGCAGCGCTGCAGCCTGCCTTCGTTATCGAAGACCGCCACGCCGGCGCTGTCGTAGCCGCGATACTCGAGGCGCTTGAGGCCTTCGATGAGGATGGGGGTGATGTTGCGCTCGGCGATCGCGCCTACGATTCCACACATGGGGTCTTTCTCCTTTCAGGGCTCGACCGGGGCGCAGATCAGCGTGACGCCCCGGGCGGTTATCTTTTCGCGCGCGGAAGGTTCCAGGCGCTCGTCGGTAATCAGGGTATGGATGCTGCTCCAGGGCAATTCCTGGTTGGGAATGCGCCGACCGACCTTGTCGGCCTCGGCCATGACGATCACCTCGCGGGCGACCTCGGCCATCACCCGGCTCAGGCCCAGCAATTCGTTGAACGTGGTCGTCCCGCGTTCGAGATCGATGCCGTCGGCACCGATGAATAGTTGGTCGAAGTCATAGGAACGCAGCACCTGCTCGGCAACCTGCCCCTGGAACGACTCGGAATGCGGATCCCAGGTCCCCCCGGTCATCAGCAGCACCGGCTCGTGCTCCAGTTCGCGCAGGGCGTTGACCACGTTCAGTGAGTTGGTCATCACCACCAGGCCCGGCTTGTGCCCGAGTTCGGGGATCATCGCCGCGGTGGTGCTGCCACTGTCGATGATGATCCGCGCATGCTCGCGGATCATCATCGAC
>NZ_SCND01000519.1:0-3128 GCF_005503585.1 Pseudomonas sp. 2VD | reverse complement strand
GTCAGGTCGCCCTCGCCCTGGGCGATGTCCTGCATGGCACGGCCCATCAGGTGCAGCGGCTGCATCAGCAGGCGGATCAGCAGGCCGAGCAGGACCAGGATGGCGACGATGGAGATCAGCGCGGCGGCGATGGCCGAGACGCGGAACTTGCTGAGCATGGCGTAGGCCTTGTCCTTGTCGATGGACAGCGCCAGGTACCAGGTCACCGAAGGCAGGCCCTTGATCGGGGTAAAGGCGAGGATGCGGGTATGCCCGTGCAATTCGGCCTCGCTGAAACCGGTGGCGATCTTCGGCGTGTTCTGCGGGTAGACCTCGCTCAGGGTCTTCATCACCTGCTCTTTGTCCGGGTGCACCAGGATCTTGCCGTCGCCGCTGACCAGGAAGGCGTAGCCCATGCCGCTGAAGTCCAGCGAATTGATGATCTGTACCAGGGTCTTCAGGCTGAGGTCGCCGCCCACCACGCCGAGGGTGTTGCCGGCGGCCTTCACCGGCGTCGCCGCGGTGATGATCAGTTCCTGGGTGGCGGCGTCGACGTAGGGCTCGGTCAGGGTCAGGCCGCCGGCCGCTACGGCGTCCTTGTACCAGGGCCGGCTGCGCGGATCGTAGCCGGCCGGCATCGGGCTGTCCGGGCGCATGGTGAAGACGCCGTCCTGCTGGCCGAGGTAGGTGAAGCTGAAGGTCGAGGTCAGGGCCGGCTGTTCGAGCAGGGCGCTGACGGCTTCCGGGCTGTGGTCGCGGGCCAGGGTCTGGGCGGTCTGCTCGACCAGCAACAGACGGCCACCGAGCCAGTTCTGGATGTTGCTGGAGGTCACGTCACCCATTTCCCGCAGGTAGCTTTCGAGGTCCTCGCGGATCGCGTTGCGCTGCAGGTAATCGTTGTAGAGGGTGAACAGTGCGAAAGCGGCGAACACCACGAGGGAGGCCGCGAGGAGGATCTTGTGGCTGAACTTCAGACTTTTGATCATGTTGTATTGCGTCCAGGAGTATGTAGCGCCAGTCTTTGACCAGACCCCTGCGACCGTTCCGCGGGCGCAGGGGCTTTCCGTACGCCTTTCAGCGTCGGGCGGGTCGCGCGGGTGGGTAGTCCGTCGACCCAGGCACGGCCTTGTGCCACGAAGCCACGGTTCCCTGGGTGGCTCCGAAGAATGCGTGATACGGATACGATGGCGATTTTTCCTGTCTCAGCAAGGCCCGAAGGTCTTCGCTGAAGCTGGACGGCCAGATCGGGTCGATGCGCTGGCCCGACGCCCTTCGCGGGAACCCGCGCATATTGGTACGCGGGTTCCGCTGGAAGCCCCGTTGTACAAGGGCTTTCCCTTACTGTCGGCACAGCGTGCCGGAGCTTTAGTCCCGAGGATGAATGGATGTCGCAAGCGAATGAGTTGTTGATCGGCGCTGGCCCCGATGGCCAGCCGGTAGGGCAGGCCTGGCGCCTGGCCAACCGTCATGGATTGATCGCCGGCGCCACCGGTACCGGCAAGACGGTGACCTTGCAGCACCTCGCCGAATCCTTCAGCGATGCCGGTGTCGCGGTATTCGCCGCCGACATCAAGGGCGACCTGTGCGGCATCGCCGCGCCGGGCAACCCGCAGGGCAAGGTCGCCGAACGCATCGCCAGCATGCCGTGGCTGAATTACCAGCCGAAGGCCTACCCGACCACGCTCTGGGACATCGCCGGGAAGACCGGCCACCCGTTGCGCACCACCATCAGCGAGATGGGCCCGCTGCTGCTGGCCAACCTCCTGGAGTTGACCGATAGCCAGCAGGCCGCGCTGTTCGCCGCCTTCCAGGTGGCCGACCGGGAAGGCCTGCTGCTGCTCGACCTGAAGGACCTGAAGGCGCTGCTCAACCACCTGAAGGACAATCCGGAGATCCTCGGCGAGGACCGGGCGCTGTTCACCGGCGCTTCCGGGCAGGCGCTGCTGCGCCGCCTGGCCACTCTGGAGCAGCAGGGCGCCGAGGCCTTCTTCGGCGAGCCTGCCCTGCAACTGGAAGACATCCTCCGCCCCGAGCCGGACGGGCGCGGGCGCATCCACCTGCTCGACGCCAGCCGCCTGGTGCACGAGGCGCCGAAGGTCTACGCGACTTTCCTGCTCTGGCTGCTGGCCGAGCTGTTCGAGCAACTGCCGGAGCGCGGCGATGCCGACAAGCCGGTGCTGGCACTGTTCTTCGACGAGGCCCACCTGCTGTTCAACGGCACGCCGAAAGCCTTGCGCGACCGCCTGGAACAGGTGGTCCGGCTGATCCGCTCGAAAGGCGTCGGGGTGTACTTCGTCACCCAGTCGCCGGGCGACCTGCCGGACGATGTCCTGGCCCAGCTCGGCCTGCGTATCCAGCATGGCCTGCGCGCCTTCACCGCCAAGGAGCAGAAATCGCTGCGCGCGGTGGCCGATGGTTTCCGCCCGAACCCGGCGTTCGACACCCTGGGGGTGCTGACCGAACTGGGTATCGGCGAGGCGCTGGTCGGCACCCTGGAGGAAAAGGGCACGCCGGCCATGGTCCAGCGCGTCGCGGTGGCGCCGCCCTATTCGCGGATCGGCCCGCTGAGCGACAGCGAACGCGCCGAACTGGTCCAGCGGTCGCCGTTGAAGGGGCGCTACGACCAGCCGATCGATCGCGAGTCGGCCTACGAGGTGCTGGCGAGCAAGGCGGACGCCAAGCCCGAGGTCCAGGGCCAGGCGCCCGCACAGCAGGAAAGCTCGTCCGGCGTCGGCGGCATGGCCGGGCAGATACTCGGCAGCCTGCTGTCCAATTCGACGGTGAAGAGCGCCATGCGCCAGGCGGCCAACCAGTTGAGCCGGGAGCTGGTGCGTGGCCTGCTCGGCTCGTTGATGGGCGGGAAGAAGCGGCGCTGAGCGCCAGGCCATGAAAAAGGCGCCCGCGGGCGCCTTTTTCATGGGGGCTGGATGATCGCCGACTAACCGCTTCGCGGTTAGCTGGCCTGTGGGACGGACGGGCTCAGATCTTGAAGCTGTCCACCAGGTGCCGCAGGCGCCCGGCCTGGGCTTCCAGCTCGCCGCAGGCGCGCAGGGTGGCCTGGAGGTTCTCCACGCCTTCCTGGTTGAGGGTGTTGATCTCGGTGATGTCCATGTTCAGCGAGTCGACCACTGCGGTCTGTTCCTCGGTGG
>NZ_SCND01000518.1:0-3161 GCF_005503585.1 Pseudomonas sp. 2VD | reverse complement strand
GCTTGAAGGCCAGCCCCCAGAGCGCCACCGTGCGCCCTTGCCCGCACGCCAGCGCGTCCGGATAGCGTGCCGCGACCCCGGCGTTGGCCACCGGGTCATGGGCCCTGACCCGCACCCCGTGGCGCAGCAGTGCCTCCAGCAGGACCAGGCTCGGCGCCTCGCGCAGGTCGTCGGTACCCGGCTTGAAGGCCAGCCCCCAGAGCGCCACCGTGCGCCCTTGCCAGCGTCCCTGGAACAGTTCGCCGAGGGTCTCGAAGAGCAGTTCCTTCTGCCGCGCGTTGCGCGCTTCCACCGCACGCAGTATCTGGCTGTCGAAGCCCTGTTGCTCGGCGCTGCGGATCAGCGCGCGGACGTCCTTGGGAAAGCACGAGCCGCCGTAGCCGCAGCCGGCGTAGATGAAATGGGTGCCGATGCGCTTGTCGCTGCCCATGCCGCGGCGCACGTCCTCGATGTCGACGCCGGTGAGGGCGCACAGCCCGGCCATCTCGTTCATGAAGGAAATCTTGGTGGCGAGGAAGGCATTGGCCGCGTACTTGCTGAACTCGGCCTCGCGGCGCCCCATCAGCAGGACCCGCTCGTGATTGCGCAGGAACGGCGCGTAGAGCTGGCGCAGGGTTTCCCCGGCCTGCGCCTCGGCGCTGCCGATGATGACCCGGTCTGGGCGCCTGAAGTCGTCCACCGCCGAGCCTTCCTTGAGGAACTCCGGATTGCTCGCCACCGCCACCCGGAAGCGCTTGCGCCGGCGCGCCAGGCCCAGGCGGATGATCTCTTCGACCCGTTCGGCGGTGCCCACCGGCACGGTCGACTTGTTGACCACGATGCAGGCCTGGCGCAGTTGCGCGCCAAGTTGCTCGGCGACCGCCATCACGTGGCTGAGGTCGGCCGAGCCGTCCTCGCCGCACGGCGTGCCGACGGCGATGAACACCACCTCGGCGTCGGCCAGGCCTTCCGCCAGGCTGGCGGTGAAGGTCAGGCGGGCGGCGTCCAGCTGATCGCGCAGGATGCTTTCCAGGCCCGGTTCGTAGATCGGCATCTCGCCGCGTCTCAGCCGCGCGACCCGCTCGCGGTCACGCTCCACGCAACGCACCTGGTTGCCCATCTCGGCGAAACAGGCCGCCGTCACCAGTCCCACATAGCCCGCACCAATCACGCATAGCCGCATGGCGTCGTCCTCCGCTGGCCTCGCCCTCTCTCTGCGGACGATTGCAGCCAAGCGCGGTGGCAGGCGCGTGACGCTGGCGTGAAGCTACCGTGACAGAACCCGCGCGGATGCCCGGGGTCCACCCAAGGTAGGCGGAGAAAACGGGAGGTTCCCATGTCCATCGAAATCGATTCGGAACAAGGCATCTGCAGCGTGGAGATCGAAGGCAGCCGGCATCGCGCGCCGGTCGACAGCCTGCGCATCGGTACCGACGCCGAGGCGCGCCTGTCGGTGCTCTACATCGACGGCAAGCGCCTGCACATCAGCGAGGAAGACGCCCAGCGGCTGGTGGTCGCCGGCGCCGAGGACCAGCGCAGGCACCTGATGGCGGACGATTGACGCCCTCAGGCGTCCGCCAGCAACAGGTAGGGAGAACTGCGCAGGCTGTCGAGGCCGGCGCGGAACATGCGTTCGGCGCGGTTCCAGGGATCGTCGCGCAGGCGCTCGGTCCAGGCCAGGGTGCCGCAGATGCCGTCCCAGAGCGATTGCAGATAGATGCTGGCCAGCTCGACGTCCAGCCGCGCCGGCAGTTCGCCGCGCTCCACCGCCCGGCGGATCTGCCGGAGGCCGAAGCGTTGCCCCTGCTTCTCGAGCAGCTCGCGGCGGCGCAGCAGCGGCTCGTTCTCGTCGCTGCGTTCGCACTTGAGGTAGAGGATCTCCAGCACCCGCTGCACCGAACCGGGCTCGCAGCACTGGCGGAGAAAGCCCATGCCGGCGCGCAGGAGGATGTCCAGCGCCGGCACCCTGGCGTTTTCGTCGGGTACCTCGATCTGGCCGAAGGCGCGGTCGCACATCGCCAGGCAGACCTCGATCTTGTTCTTATAGTGGCCGTAGACCGCACCGCGAGAAACCCCGGCGGCGTCCGCCAGGTCGGCCATGGCAGTAGTGCCCACGCCCTTTTCCAGGAAAACCCGCTCGGCGGCATCGAGTATGCCGTCGCGGGTTTTCTGGGATTCCTCTTTGGTTTTCCTGGCCACTGAACGTCCTCACAAGGGAAAGGCGCCGCAGATCATAAGGATATGTTACAGAAACGCCAATTAATTAATCACTCATGATTGATTATATGCTACTGTCGCGCCGCTCGTGAGTTGCGGTGCCCTTTCCCGGGCAAGCTCGCGAGTTCACGAATCGAGGGACACCCATGCACATCCAATGGACCGGCTCGCTGCGCGGGCTGCTGGCGGCCCTGGTCGCCCTATTCCTGCTGGGCTGCGAAGAAGCAGCGGACACCGGGAAGACTGCGGAGGCCCCCGCCGAGGTCGGCGTGATCGTCGCCAGGCCGGCGCCCATCGGCATCACCAGCGAGCTGCCCGGACGCCTGGAAGCGTACCGCCAGGCCGAGGTGCGGGCGCGCGTCGCCGGCATCGTCACCCGTCGCCTGTACGAGGAAGGCCAGGACGTCCGCGCCGGCACCGTGCTGTTCCAGATCGACCCTGCGCCCTTGAAGGCGGCCCTGGACATCAGCCGCGGCGCCCTGGCCCGGGCCGAGGCCAGCCACGCGGCGGCGGCCGACAAGCTCAAGCGCTACGCCGACCTGATCAAGGACCGCGCCATCAGCGAACGCGAGTACACCGAAGCGCAGACCGACGCGCGCCAGGCCCTGGCGCAGATTGCCTCGGCCAAGGCCGAACTGGAGCAGGCCCGCCTGCGCCTGGGCTACGCCACGGTCACCGCGCCGATCGACGGCCGCGCGCGGCGTGCGCTGGTCACCGAAGGCGCGCTGGTCGGCGAGGACTCGCCGACACCGCTGACCCGCGTCGAGCAGATCGATCCGATCTACGTGAACTTCTCCCAGCCGGCCGGCGAAGTCGCCGCCATGCAGCGGGCGATCCGCGAAGGCCAGGTGAAGGGTGTCGGCGCGGACCTCCACGTCTTCCACCACGCCCTGTGGGTTGACCACCTTGACCACGGCGGACTGGGCGGTACGGATCAGCGCGTCGCGCGGGACGGTGATCGCCTG
>NZ_SCND01000517.1:0-3150 GCF_005503585.1 Pseudomonas sp. 2VD | reverse complement strand
AAACAGCTCGCGGGCCGCGCCGATCCAGCAGCGCATCCCGGAGACCTACGTCGCCCTGTCCAAGGAAGACGCGGACCGCCTCGGCGTCAACGACGGCGCGACCCTCGGCTTCCAGCTCAAGGGCCAGGCCCTGCGCCTGCCGCTGCGCATCGATGAACAACTCGGCGCCGGCCTGATCGGCCTGCCGGTCGGCTTCGCCGGCATCCCGGCGGCGATCGCCGGCTGCTCCGTGGAAGGTCTGCAGGAGGCTGCACAATGAGTTGGCTGACTCCCGCTCTGGTCACCATCATCCTCACCGTGGTCAAGGCCATCGTGGTGCTGCTCGCCGTGGTCATCTGCGGCGCCCTGCTCAGCTGGGTCGAGCGCCGCCTGCTCGGCCTCTGGCAGGACCGCTACGGCCCCAACCGGGTCGGTCCGTTCGGTGCGTTCCAGCTCGGCGCGGACATGGTCAAGATGTTCTTCAAGGAGGACTGGACCCCGCCGTTCGCCGACAAGATGATCTTCACCCTGGCCCCGGTGATCGCGATGGGCGCCCTGCTCGTCGCCTTCGCCATCGTGCCGATCACCCCCACCTGGGGCGTGGCGGACCTGAACATCGGCATCCTGTTCTTCTTCGCCATGGCCGGCCTGACGGTGTACGCCGTGCTGTTCGCCGGCTGGTCGAGCAACAACAAGTTCGCCCTGCTCGGCAGCCTGCGCGCCTCGGCCCAGACCATCTCCTACGAGGTGTTCCTGGCCCTGTCGCTGATGGGCATCGTCGCCCAGGTCGGCTCGTTCAACATGCGCGACATCGTCCAGTACCAGATCGACAACGTCTGGTTCATCATTCCGCAGTTCTTCGGCTTCTGCACCTTCATCATCGCCGGCGTCGCCGTGACCCACCGTCACCCGTTCGACCAGCCGGAAGCGGAGCAGGAACTGGCGGACGGCTACCACATCGAGTACGCCGGGATGAAATGGGGCATGTTCTTCGTCGGCGAGTACATCGGCATCGTGCTGGTCTCGGCGCTGCTGGCAACCCTGTTCTTCGGCGGCTGGCACGGTCCGTTCCTGGACACCCTGCCCTGGCTGTCGTTCTTCTACTTCGCCGCCAAGACTGGCTTCTTCATCATGCTCTTCATCCTGATCCGCGCCTCGCTGCCGCGTCCGCGCTATGACCAGGTGATGGCGTTCAGCTGGAAGGTGTGCCTGCCGCTGACCCTGATCAACCTGCTGGTGACCGGCGCGCTCGTGCTGGCCGCGGCCCAGTAAGGAGAACCACCGTGATCAAAGAAATCATCAACGTCGTGCATGGCACCTTCACCCAGCTTCGCAGCCTGGTGATGATCTTCAGCCATGCCTTCCGCAAGCGCGACACCCTGCAATACCCCGAAGAGCCGGTCTACCTGCCGCCGCGCTATCGTGGCCGGATCGTCCTGACCCGCGACCCCGACGGCGAGGAACGCTGCGTAGCCTGCAACCTGTGCGCCGTGGCCTGTCCGGTTGGCTGCATCTCCCTGCAGAAGGCCGAGACCGAGGACGGTCGCTGGTATCCGGAGTTCTTCCGCATCAACTTCTCGCGCTGCATCTTCTGCGGCCTGTGCGAGGAAGCCTGCCCGACCACCGCGATCCAGCTCACCCCGGACTTCGAGATGGGCGAGTTCAAGCGCCAGGACCTGGTCTACGAGAAGCACGACCTGCTGATCTCCGGCCCGGGCAAGAACCCGGACTACAACTACTACCGCGTTGCGGGGATGGCGATCGCCGGCAAGCCGAAAGGCGCCGCGCAGAACGAAGCCGAACCGATCAACGTGAAAAGCCTGCTGCCATAAGGAGACGTCGCGTGGAATTCGCTTTCTATTTCGCTGCCGGCGTCGCCGTACTGGCCACGCTGCGGGTCATCACCAACAGCAACCCGGTGCATGCCCTGCTCTACCTGATCATTTCCCTGCTGGCCATCTCGATGACCTTCTTCAGCCTCGGCGCACCCTTCGCCGGCGCCCTGGAGATCATCGTCTACGCTGGCGCCATCATGGTTCTGTTCGTCTTCGTGGTGATGATGCTCAACCTCGGCCCGGCCGTGGTCGAGCAGGAGCGCAAGTGGCTCACGCCCGGCATCTGGGTCGGGCCTTCGGCCCTGGCCCTGGTCCTGCTGGTGGAACTGCTGGTGGTCCTCGCCCGCACCCCGAGCGGTGCCGGCATCGGCCATACCACGGTAGACGCCAAGGCGGTCGGCATCAGCCTCTACGGCCCGTACCTGCTGGTGGTCGAACTGGCCTCCATGCTGTTGCTCGCGGCCCTGGTCGCTGCCTATCACCTGGGTCGTCAAGACGCCAAACAATAAAGGTTCGGCGGGCGCCCTGCGCCCGCCCCAAGGGAACGTAACGCTATGAACGCAATACCACTGGAACACGGCCTGGCCCTCGCCAGCGTCCTGTTCGCCCTCGGACTGGTCGGCTTGATGGTGCGACGCAACATCCTGTTCGTACTGATGAGCCTGGAAGTGATGATGAACGCCGCCGCCCTCGCCTTCGTGGTCGCCGGCAGCCGCTGGGGCCAACCCGACGGCCAGGTGATGTTCATCCTGGTGCTGAGCCTCGCGGCCGCCGAAGCGAGCATCGGCCTGGCGATCCTGCTGCAACTGTATCGCCGCTTCCACACCCTCGATATCGACGCTGCCAGCGAGATGCGCGGATGAACCTTCTACCTCTTACCTTCCTGTTCCCCCTGGTCGGCTTCCTGCTGCTGTCGTTCTCCCGCGGCAGGTGGTCGGAAAACCTTTCGGCGCTGGTCGGCGTCGGCTCGGTCGGCCTCTCCGCCCTGAGCGCGGCCTGGGCCATCTTCAGCTTCCACAGCAGTCCGCCGGAAGGCGGCGCCTACAGCCTGGTGCTGTGGCAGTGGATGGCGGCCGGCGACTTCAGCACCAACTTCACCCTGTACCTGGACGGCCTCTCGGTAACCATGCTCGGCGTGGTTACCGGCGTCGGCTTCCTGATCCACCTGTTCGCCTCCTGGTACATGCGTGGCGAAGCCGGCTATTCGCGCTTCTTCGCCTACACCAACCTGTTCATTGCCAGCATGCTGTTCCTGGTGCTGGGCGACAACCTGCTGTTCCTCTACTTCGGCTGGGAAGGCGTGGGCCTGTGCAGCTCCTGTCCCTTATACACATCT
>NZ_SCND01000516.1:0-3200 GCF_005503585.1 Pseudomonas sp. 2VD | reverse complement strand
ATCAAGATGGTTGTCACCCTGATCGCTCCGATCGCCATGGAAGATGGCCTGCGCTTCGCGATCCGCGAAGGCGGCCGTACCGTTGGCGCCGGCGTGGTTGCCAAGATCATCGAATAATATCGGTTGATCTTCCCCTTTCAGGCCGGCATAATGGTCGGCCTGATTTTGCTTCAGGCCAGTAGCTCAATTGGCAGAGCGGCGGTCTCCAAAACCGCAGGTTGGGGGTTCGATTCCCTCCTGGCCTGCCAGATTTCCCAAGTAAATCTGGCTTTTCTTCACGAGATTCCTAACAGATGAATGCCAAGGCAGAAGCCAAAGAATCACGTTTTGATCTCTTGAAATGGCTCTTGGTTGCCGTTCTGGTTGTGGTTGCCGTTGTGGGCAATCAGTACTTTTCGGCTCAACCAATCCTGTATCGCGTTCTCGGTATTCTCGTTCTGGCGGTGATCGCTGCTTTCCTGGCTCTGCAAACGGCCAAGGGGCAGGCCTTCTTTAGTCTTGCTAAGGAAGCGCGCGTCGAGATTCGCAAGGTCGTATGGCCGAGTCGTCAAGAAACAACTCAGACCACGCTGATTGTGGTCGCGGTAGTGCTGGTAATGGCGCTGCTGCTGTGGGGGCTCGATTCCCTGCTGGGTTGGTTGGTTTCCATGATTGTAGGTTAAGGGTGCGCCGTGGCTAAGCGTTGGTACGTTGTGCATGCATACTCGGGCTACGAGAAGCATGTCATGCGCTCGCTGATCGAGCGTGTCAAGCTTGCTGGCATGGAAGAAGAGTTCGGCGAGATTCTGGTTCCCACCGAAGAAGTGGTGGAGATGCGGAACGGCCAGAAGCGCAAGAGCGAGCGCAAATTCTTCCCTGGCTATGTGCTGGTTCAGATGGAAATGAACGAAGGTACCTGGCACCTGGTGAAGGATACCCCGCGTGTCATGGGCTTCATCGGCGGGACCGCCGACAAGCCGGCTCCGATCACCGATCGTGAGGCTGATGCAATCCTGCGTCGCGTGGCCGATAGCGGCGACAAGCCCAAGCCGAAGACCCTGTTCGAGCCGGGCGAGACCGTTCGTGTCATCGATGGTCCTTTCGCCGACTTCAATGGTGTCGTCGAGGAAGTTAACTACGAGAAGAGCCGGATCCAAGTGGCCGTGCTTATCTTTGGCCGCTCTACCCCGGTGGAGCTGGAGTTCAGTCAGGTCGAAAAGGTCTAGCTGAAAACGCATCCCTCACCCCGCAGCCCAAGGCTGCGGGGTTTTGTCGTCACTGGGATAAACGCGAAAGCAACCGGGGAGCCTTCAGGCGCTTGTACCCGAATTTGGAGTAGCAAATGGCTAAGAAAATCCAGGCTTATATCAAGCTGCAAGTAAAGGCCGGTCAGGCCAACCCGTCGCCGCCGGTCGGCCCTGCCCTGGGTCAGCACGGCGTGAACATCATGGAATTCTGCAAGGCGTTCAACGCCAAGACCCAAGGCCAAGAGCCGGGCCTGCCGACTCCTGTGATCATCACTGTTTACAGCGACCGTAGCTTCACCTTCGAAACCAAGAGCACCCCGGCTGCCGTCCTGCTGAAAAAAGCAGCTGGCATCACCAGCGGCTCCGCTCGTCCGAACTCCCAGAAAGTCGGCACCGTTACCCGTGCCCAGCTGGAAGAGATCGCCAAGACCAAGCAGGCTGACCTGACCGCTGCTGATCTGGACGCTGCTGTACGTACCATCGCTGGCTCCGCGCGCAGCATGGGCCTGAACGTGGAGGGTGTGTAATGGCTAAGCTGACCAAGCGCCAGAAGGCGATTGCCGAGAAAGTAGTTGCCGGCAAGCAGTACAGCTTCGAAGAGGCCGCCAAGCTGCTGGCCGAGCTGTCCACCATCAAGTTCAAGGAGTCCGTGGACGTTGCCGTGAACCTCGGCGTCGATCCGCGTAAATCCGACCAGGTCGTTCGTGGCGCCACCGTCCTGCCGAACGGCACCGGCAAGAGCGTCCGCGTTGCCGTCTTCACCCAGGGTCCGGCTGCCGAAGCCGCTCTGGCTGCCGGCGCCGACAAGGTGGGCATGGACGAGCTGGCTGCCGAAATGAAAGGCGGCGACCTGAACTACGACGTTGTCATCGCTTCCCCGGATGCCATGCGTGTCGTCGGTCAGCTGGGCCAGATCCTCGGCCCGCGTGGTCTGATGCCGAACCCGAAAGTCGGCACCGTGACTCCGGACGTCGCTACCGCCGTGAAGAATGCCAAAGCTGGTCAGGTACGTTTCCGTACCGACAAGAACGGCATCATCCACAGCTCCGTCGGTAAGGTCGATTTCGAACCGGCCAAGCTGCAGCAGAACGTTGAAGCGCTGCTGGCCGACCTGAAGCGCCTGAAGCCGTCCTCGTCGAAAGGCGTGTACGTCAAGCGCGTGACCCTGAGCACCACCATGGGTCCGGGCCTGCAGATCGACCTGGCTTCCCTGGAAGCCTAAGTGAAATCGTGCAGCGGGTTCTGCCCGCTGCACAGGTATTGGGGTCCCTGCCTGGCGGGGGCTATCCAAGACCGTAGGTGGCGCAAGCCTTAAACCACAAGCCTACGCAGATGGTGCTCCCGATTCGGTTACCGAATCAGACACCAAAACGACGTCCGGCCCCGGCTGGACGAAACGGTAACATCCAGGAGTAAACCCGTGGCAATTAAACTCGAAGACAAGAAGGCCATCGTCGCTGAAGTCAACGAGGCTGCCAAAGCTGCCCTGTCCGCTGTCGTGGCCGATGCCCGTGGCGTGACCGTAGGCGCCATGACCGGACTCCGTAAAGAGGCCCGCGAAGCTGGTGTGTACGTGAAAGTCGTACGTAACACCCTGCTCAAGCGCGCCGTTGAAGGCACCCAGTTCGACGTGCTCAACGACGTGTTCAAAGGCCCGACCCTGATCGCTTTCTCCAACGAACATCCGGGCGCTGCCGCTCGTATCTTCCGTGAGTTCGCCAAGGGTCAGGACAAGTTCGAGATCAAGGCGGCTGCCTTCGAGGGTCAGTTCCTCGCAGCCAATCAGATCGACGTACTGGCAAGCCTGCCGACCTACGACGAAGCCGTATCGCAGCTGATGAGCGTGATTCAGGGCGCTACCAGCAAGCTGGCTCGTACTCTGGCGGCCATTCGCGACCAGAAAGAAGCTGCTGCCGCCTAAGTCGGCTCGCAAGCGCTTTCAATCTTATTTGTTTAATACGATGGCCGCAGGCC
>NZ_SCND01000515.1:0-3217 GCF_005503585.1 Pseudomonas sp. 2VD | reverse complement strand
GAACTGTTCACCCAGGCCGCGGTGCCCGGCCAGGTAAGCCGCATGCCCAGACATTCGTACCGATCCGGCAGGACATCGGCGCTTCTGCTCGTCCTGCTGGCGAGCATCGCCCAGGCGCGGGCAAGCGTGGTGGTGACCGGGACCCGGGTGATCTATCCCGGCGAGGCACGGGAGAAGACCGTGCAACTGAGCAATCGCGATGCGTTTCCCAACGTCGTCCAGGCCTGGGTCGACATCGACGCCCCGGACGCGCCGCCGGATCAGGCGGACGCGCCGTTCCTGGTCAACCCGGCGGTATTCCGCATGGCCCCGGACAGCGGCCAGACGCTGCGCATCGTCTACACCGGGCAGGGCCTGCCGGGCGATCGCGAATCGCTGTTCCATCTCAACGTCCTGCAGATCCCGCCACGCAACAGCAGCCATGCGGATCGGAACCAGATGCTGCTGATGCTGCGCAATCGCCTGAAGCTGTTCTACCGCCCGGCGGGCATCCAGGGCCGTCCCGAGGACCTGCCCGGGCAACTGCGTTTCGCACTGGTCCGGCGCAGCGCCGGCTGGGCGGTGCGGGTGGACAACCCGAGCGGCTACTACGCCTCGTTCGCCAGCGCCACGCTCAGCGTCGGCCAGCGCCGCTGGCGCTTGCGCAGCGGCATGCTGGAGCCGCGCAGCCATGCCGAATGGCAGGCCGAAACCCGAGAAGCCCTGCCGCCGGGACGCGTGCGCCTGCACGCGCTGCTGATCAACGACTACGGCGCCCATATGGATATCCGTCATGACCTATCGCCATGAACGCCGCTGCCGCACCGGCACGGCCCTGATGGCGGGCGGCATGGCGCTGGCGGCGAGCGCCTTCGGTCATGCCCAGCCCGGCTACGAATTCGATGATCGCCTGTTGCTCGGCTCTTCCCTGGGCGGCGGCGACCTGTCGCGCTTCAACCAGGACGGTCGGATCGATCCGGGTCGCTATCACGTCGATGTCTACCTCAACGAGCGCTTCGCCAGCCGCAGCGAAGTGAGTTTCCGCGCCAACCCCGCCAGCGGCGCGGTGGAGCCCTGCCTCGAGGAAGACTTCCTGCGCCAGCGCCTCGGCGCCAAGCCTGGCGAAAAGCCGCGCAAGAGCGACGAAGGTGCCCACTGCGCCTTTCTCGACACGCGCCTGCCCGGCTCGCGGTTCAGCCTGGACGTCGCCCGCCTGCGCCTGGATCTCTCGGTGCCGCAAGCCTTGCTCGACCTCAAGCCGCGCGGCTACGTCAGCCCCGCGGAGTGGGACGCCGGCGACAGCATGGGCTTCGTCAACTACGACACCAACCTCTATCGCTCCGACTACCGCGGCGGCGAATCGGGACGATCGGACTACGCCTATGTCGGCCTGAACAGCGGCATCAACCTCGGCCTGTGGCGTTTGCGCCACCAGTCCAACTACACCTATTCCCGCTACAACGGGCAGGCCAGGCGCAAGTGGAACGGCATCCGCACCTATGCCCAGCGCGCCTTGCCGGCCTGGCGCAGCGAACTGACGGCGGGGGAGAGCTACACCGCCGGCAACCTGCTCGGCAGCATCGGCTACCGCGGCCTGAGCCTGGCCACCGACGACCGCATGCTGCCCGAGTCCCTGCGCCGCTATGCGCCGCAGGTGCGGGGCACCGCGGCCACCGCGGCGCGGGTGGTGATCAGCCAGAACGGCAGGAAGATCCGCGAGGTGAATGTCGCCCCCGGTCCGTTCGTCATCGACGATCTCTACGACAGCGCCTATGCCGGCGATCTGGATGTCCAGGTGTTCGAAGCCGATGGCAGCGTATCGAGCTTCAGCGTGCCGTTCGCCTCGGTCCCGGAGTCCATGCGTCCCGGCCTGTCGCGCTACAGCTTCACCCTGGGCCAGGCGCGCCAGTACGGTGACGGCGACGACCTGTTCGCCGACTTCACCTACCAGCGCGGCATGAGCAACGCCCTGACCGCCAACCTGGGACTGCGTGTCGCCGACGACTACCTGGCCATGCTGGGCGGCGGCGTCCTCGCCACCCGCTTCGGCGCCTTCGGCCTGAACAGCACCTATTCCAGCGCACGCGTCGAGGAGGGCGCGCGCAAGCAGGGCTGGCGCATCGGGCTCGACTACAGCCGGACCTTCCAGCCCACCGGCACTACCCTGACCCTGGCCGGCTACCGCTATTCCACCGAAGGCTACCGCGAACTCGGCGACGTGCTCGGCTCGCGCGACGCACTGCGCCACGGGGACACCTGGGATTCCGGCAGCTACAAGCAGCGCAACCAGTTCAACCTGCTGGTGAGCCAGGCCCTCGGCGGTTACGGCAACCTCTATCTTTCCGGCTCCTCCAGCGATTTCTACGACGGCAAGAGCCGCGATACCCAATTGCAGTTCGGCTACTCCAACACCTGGGGGCAGTTGAGCTACAACCTCGCCTGGTCGCGGCAGACCACCACCTACTACCAGGAGCAGGGCGACCAGGACCCTGGCGTCGAGCTGCTCCGGCGCGACCGGCGCAGCGGCCAGCGCAACGACACCCTGACCCTCAGCGTCTCCATGCCGCTGGGTTCTTCCAGTCGGGCGCCGACGCTCAGCGCCATGGCTACCCGGCGCTCCGGCGACAGCCGTGGCGGCAGCCTGCAAACCGGGCTGAACGGTACGCTGGGCGACGAGCGTACCTGGAGCTACGCGCTGTCCGCCAACCGCGACAGCGAGGTCGCCGACACCACCTGGAACGGCACCTTGCAGAAGCAGGCGGCGCTGGCCACCGTGAATGCCGGCTATGCCCAGGGCGATCGCTACCGGCAATACAGCGGCGGCATCCGTGGCGCGCTGGTCGCCCACCGCGACGGGCTGACCCTTGGCCCCAGCGTCGGCGATACCTTCGCCCTGGTCGAGGCCAAGGGCGCCAGCGGTGCCGCGATACGCGGCGGGCAGGGCGCGCGCATCGACGGCAACGGCTATGCGCTGGCCCCCTCGCTGTCGCCCTATCGCTACAACCCGATCTCCCTCGATCCCGTTGGCATCGATCCCGACGCCGAACTGCTGGAAACCGAGCGCAAGGTCGCGCCCTACGCCGGTGCCAGCGTGCGCGTGACGTTCAGGACGCTGACCGGCCATCCGCTGCTGATCCAGGCGCGGCGCGAGGACGGCAGTGTGCTGCCGCTCGGCGCCGTGGTGGTCGACTACGGCGGATCAGCGCCTGGTCGCGAGGCACACCGGCCAGGTCGTAGG
>NZ_SCND01000514.1:0-3226 GCF_005503585.1 Pseudomonas sp. 2VD | reverse complement strand
GCCCACGCCCTGTTCGTCGGCTTCAGGCAGGCGGTGGCTGAGATGAAAGCGCTGATGCTGGCCGCGGCGACCAAGCGCTGAGGCAATCGCGCCCCGCTTGCCGTCGACCTGTGGGGCGGATGAAAGCATGAAAAAAAGCCCATCCGAGGATGGGCTTTTCCCTATCCGCTGTCAGGGCTTGCGCGCCACCAGCGTGGCGCGCATCGGTGCCGGCAGGCCTTCGACGGTTCGCGAACGGTCCTGCGGATCGAGGAATTCCGGCAGCGACTGGAAACGCATCCATTCGGTGGAGCGTTGTTCCTCGACGCTGGTCAGGCTGACGTCGACGCAGCGCGCGTCGGCGAACCCGGCGCGGCGCAGCCAGAGCTCCAGGGCTGCCACCGAGGGCAGGAACCAGACGTTGCGCATCTGCGCGTAGCGGTCCTCGGGCACCAGCACGGTGCTGGCGTCGCCTTCCACCACCAGGGTCTCCAGGACCAGTTCGCCGCCGCGCTTCAGGCAGTCCTTGAGCGCCAGCAGGTGGTCGATGGGCGAGCGACGGTGATAGAGCACGCCCATGGAGAATACCGTGTCGAAGCCTTCGAGCTTCTCCGGCAGGTCTTCCAGGGCCAGCGGCAGGTGCCAGGCCGGCAGCTCCGGCAGGTAGCGCTTGGCGGCGAGGAACTGGCAGAGGAACAGCCAGTTCGGATCGACCCCGACCACGCTTTCCGCGCCGGCGCCGAGCATGCGCCACTGGTAGTAGCCGTTGCCGCAGCCGACGTCGAGGACGCGTTTGCCACGCAGTTCGACATGTGGCGAGACACGCTCCCATTTCCAGTCGGAACGCCATTCGGTATCGACCTGTACGCCGAAGAAGTCGAACGGCCCCTTGCGCCAGGGAATCAGCCCTTGCAGCGCTTCCTTCACCTGCGCTTGCAGCACCGCATCGTGGTCGCTGTGCAGGGCGAAGCGCTGGGCCAGTTCGACCTTCGGCGCGGGCACCTGGGGCAGGCGCTGGACCGCGCTCCACCAACGGGCCAGGTCGCCGTGGCCTTCCTCGATGCGCGCGGCGATCTGCGCGGGCAGGCTGGTCGCCCAGCCGTACAGCGGCGAGCCGGCGAGGTGTCGCTGGAGGGCGTCGAGGGCGAGGTGCTGGATCATGGCAGGGCGATCATCGAGGCGAAGTTGAGACACTGGAACCATTGGCTGACCCGGCTGAAGCCGGCGGCCAGGAGCCGTTCACGGTGTTCCTCGAAGGTGTCGGGGAGCATGACGTTTTCCAGCGCGCTGCGCTTCTGCGCGATCTCCAGCTCGCTGTAGCCGTTGGCACGCTTGAAGGCGATGTGCAGGTCGGTGAGCAGCGCGTGCTCCTGCGCATCGGCGAAGCGCAGTTTCTCCGAGAGGATCAGCGCGCCGCCGGGCAGCAGTGCCTGGCGGATCCTGCGCAGCAGGCCGAGGCGCTGGTCGGGGGCGACGAACTGCAGGGTGAAGTTCATCGCCACCAGCGAGGTGGGTTGCAGGTCCAGGGCGAGAATGTCGGCCTCGATCAGCTCGACCGGCAGCAGCTCCTGGTACATGGCGTCCTGGGCATGCAGGTATTCACTGCAGCGCTCGATCATCGCGTGCGAGTTGTCCACACCGATCACCCGGCAGCCGTCGTTGCGGACGTGGCGGCGCAGCGACTGGGTGACCGCGCCGAGCGAGCAGCCGAGGTCGTAGAGCACGCTGTTCGGCTGGGCGAACTGCGCGCCGAGTACGCCGATGTTCTCGACGATGGTGGGGTAGCCCGGCACGGAGCGCTTGATCATGTCGGGGAACACGCGTACCACGTCTTCGTTGAACACGAAGTCGGCGACACGTTGCTGGGGTTGGGCGAACAGGCGATCGGACTCGCTCACGCGGGTGACCTCGGGCATCACGGCTTTTCAGGGGGCCGAATTGTAGCCGAGGGACGAGCGTCGCCCAACTGCGCGGCGACGATTCACCCATGCGCGCAGGCGAATCACCTGAGCTTGTCGGAGAAGTACTCTCCCGCGCCCTGCAGCGGACCCAGCGGGTTCTTCTTGTCTTCCAGGCGATGGATGTTCGGTTCGCCGTTGCTGACCTTGTGCACCAGCACGTCGTTGACGAAGACGAACACTGCCTTGAACGACCAGCCCTGCAACTCCCGTTTCTTGCGGAAGTTGAACACGTCCGCCCAGAAGCTGCCGACCCGCTGGGTGTCGGTCTTGCTGAAATCGAAGGCGTAGCCGATGCAGCGGTCCTTCGCTTCCAGGCATTGCACCAGGCCGCCCGGCAGGTAATCGATGGGGATGTTCGGCTGGATGAACATGAGCCGCACGTCGATGAACGACAGCATGCGGCCGTTGCCCTGGGTCAATGGAGCGAAACCCAACCCGAACAGCTGCGAACGGGTCGTGCTGCCGGGTTGCGCCTGGGAATAGCGCAGTTCGGCATCGAGGTAGTCGACGAAGGGGGATTGGACTTCCGCTCGTTCGCTGGGCAGCAGGCTGCCGCAGGAGGAAACGAAGACAGTGGATGCCCAGAGCAGTGAGTAACGAAGTGCGGTGCCCATGACGCGCCTCCTTTCGGTGCCGTCGTAGATTGAGTAATAGACGACGCCAAAAAGGCCTGCCGGAATTTATTCAATCGGCTGAAAGCAGCGTGGTTGCTGGTCTGGCGGCGGATTTCCGGCGGCCCGGAAAGTCATTCGAAAGAAAGCCTATAGCGCTCGCCGAGGACCTTCAGGGTGCCTTCGCGACGCAGTTGGCGCAGCCCTTCGTCGAGTTCCGCGAGACGCGCGTCGACCTCCGGCAGGTGCGGACTGAGGCCGACGTGCAGCGGCTGCCGCCCGGGCAGTTCGCCAGCGCGGCGGACCTGTCCGGCGAGCTGCGGATGATGCTCCAGGTAGTGCTCGATGATGTCGCGGTCTTCCAATAGCACGTCGATGCGGCCGAGCAGCAGTTTCTGCAGGTTACGCGGCAGCACGCGCTCGCCGCCGAGGACCTGCAGGTGCAGGTCGTCGTCGCCGGCCTGGCTGCGCCAGGCTTCGAAGCGCGGATTGTTCACGTAGCCCTGGGCGAGGCCCAGGCGCTGGCCGAGCAGGGATGCATCGCCGGAGTAGCGCCAGTCGCTGTCGTGGCGGGTGTAGAAGGCCAGCCCGACCCAGCCGATGGGCTCGCTGCCGACCCGCAGGCCGTCGAGTCCATAGGCGCCGACCAGGCCGTCGCGATGGCCGTCGCGGACC
>NZ_SCND01000513.1:0-3229 GCF_005503585.1 Pseudomonas sp. 2VD | reverse complement strand
ATTGGGGGAGGGGCTGGGTGTAGCTTGCGGGCAACCCGTCGCGACGGTTCCCCCTGGAGCGAGACGCCTTCGCGGCATCACTGTCGCTCGACCCGCTGCGCGACGATTCGACCTCCTGCCGGGGCGAGTTAGCTACCCCATCGTCTGGAGGGCAAGCATGGCAAACCTCTACGTGGCGGATCCTGGTTCCGTAGGGCGAATAACCGCTTGCGGTTATCCGCCGGTTCTCCGGGACAGCGGCGGATAACGCCCCTGGCGTTATTCGCCCTACAGGACTTGCCGTATGTGGGCGGAAGCTCCATGCCTGTGGGCCTTGGAGCCAGGGCGGGCTTCGGGTCTGGCTCCGTAGTGCGGATGACCGCTTAGCGCCGATCCGCCGGCCCAGCGGCGTATCGGCGGATGGCCGAGTGCAAGGTCACGGCACCGCCACGAAGCGCAGATCGCTCGGCGACCCCACCTCGACGCTTTGCAGCGTCTTGCCCACCTGGCCGCTCTGCGGATCGCGGGCGAACACCCGCAACTGGTCGCTATTCTGGTTGGCCACGAGGACGAAGCGCCCGCCGGGCGAGAAAGCGAATTCGCGCGGCTCGGTGCCTTCCACCGAGCGCCGTTCGACGAAACGCAACTGGCCGCTGGCCGGGTCGACGGCGAAGGTCACCAGTTGGTTGTCGTCGCCGCGATTGAGCACGCCGAGGAAGCGGCCGTCGGCGGACAGGTGCAGGGCGCCGGCGCCGACTTTGCCCTGGAAGCCGGCAGGCGCCAGGTCGTGGGTCTGCAACTGACGCAGGCGGCCATTGCCCTCATGGGCGAACACCATCACCTGGCCGCTCAGTTCCAGGGTCAGGTAGGCGAAACGCCCGTCGGCGCTGAAGATCAGATGGCGCGGGCCGCTGCCGGGCGGGGTCGGGACGAATGTCGGATCGGCCGCCTGCAGCGGACGTTCGGCCTGTTCCGGGGCGTAGCGGTAGACGAATACCTTGTCGGCGCCGAGGTCGGGGGCGAACAGGTACTGGCCGTCGGGCGAGGACACCACCGAGTGCACATGACCGGAAACCTGGCGCGGATGCACCTTGCTGGCCTGGTGCGACTCCACCTGCACCACCGGCGCCGGCGAGCCGTCCGCGCGCACCGGCAGTACCGCCACCGAACCTTCCGGCTGTACCGAGTAGTTGGCGACGAACAGGTAGCGACCGTCGTGGCTGAGGCTGCTGTAGGTCGGATGATCGCCGAGGGTCTGGACCTGGCTGATCTGTTGCAGGCGGCCGCTGATCGGATCGAAACGGTAGGACGTGGCGCGACCGACGGTATCGCCCTTGCCGCCCCGTCCGTTCTCGTTGACCACGAACAGAGTGCGTTGGTCCGGGGCGAAGGTCAGGTACGAGGGGTTGCTGGTATGGGCCACGCGCAGCGGGCCTTTCACCGAGCCGTCGGCGCCGTCGAAGCGGTATACCTGGATGCCTTCGCTGGAGCCTTCGGTATAGGTCCCCACCAGCAGGTTGTAGAGGCTGGCGGCCTGGGCCTGGGGCGCCACGCCGGTGAGCGGCGCGAGGGCCAGCAGGCAGAGGGTGGGCAGTCTTCTCATGGGCAACTCCTTGGCTCGCTATTGTTCTGATGGCTCGGGGTTGGACCGGAGCCAGGCCGTTGGGTTCGCCCCTGGCCGCTCAGTCGCCGGCCTGGCTCAGCAGGCCGCGCCAGCGTTCGAAGGCGGCGGTCGCGTAGCCTTCGCGCCAGACCAGCCAGGTGTCTACTTCGGCAAGGGGCAGGCTGCGCAGCGGCGGTGTGCCGAGCAGTTGCAGCACCGAGCGCGGCAGCACGCCGACACAGGCGCCGGCGGCGACGCAGGCGAGGATCGCATGGTAGGAGCCGACTTCCTGCACCGTCAGCGGCGTGCCCAGGCTGTCCTCGGCCAGTTGCCGGTAGGTGCAGCCACGGGCGAAGCCGGCCAGGGTGCGCAGGCGCACCTCGGCGACGTCGTGGACCGGCGGGTGTTCGGCCGGCAGGATCATCAGCAGTTCCTCGCGGAACAGCGGCTCGCCGCGCAGGCCGCTGCCATCGAGTTCGCCGGCCCAGCCCGGGCCGGCGGCCACCAGCGCGCAGTCCAGGCGCCGCGCCCGCACCCCATCGAACAACGCGCGACTGGTGCCGGTGGAGACTTCCAGGGCGACCCGCGGACAGGCCTTGTGATAGCTCGCCAGCAGCGCCGGCAGGCGGCTGGCCGCGGTGCTTTCCATGCTGCCCAGGCGCAGGCGCCCGCCGGGCTCGGCGGGATGCATCGACTGACGCGCCTCGTCGGCGAGAGCCAGCAACTGCTCGGCGTAGGCGAGGAATTCGCTGCCGCGTTCGGTCAGGCTCATGCGCTTGCCGTCGCGCAGGAACAGTTCGACGCCCAGGTCCTCCTCGAGCTGGCGGATCCGCGTGGTGACGTTCGACTGCGCTCGCTGCAACTGCTGAGCGGCGCGGGTGACGCTGGCTTCGTGGGCGACCGCGCGGAAGATTTCGAGGGAGGAAAGGTCCATCGATCTATCTCTTTATGAGAATGAATTGTTAAAAATATTCTTTTATGAAGATATATTGGTCAAGCGTCGGCCGACGCGGTGTCGTCCGACCGGGAGAGGGAATCGCCATGACTGACCGCTTCACGCGCCTGCTCGGCATCCAGCAGCCGATCATCCAGGCACCCATGCTCGGCGTCTCCACGCCGGCGCTGGCCGCCGCCGTATCCAACGCCGGCGGGCTCGGTTCGATCGCCATCACCGGTAGCGCCGCCGAGAAAGGCCGGGCGCTGATCCGCGAGGTGCGCGGGCTGACCGACAAGCCGTTCAACGTCAACCTGTTCTGCCACCGCCCGGGGCAGGCCGACCCGGCCCGCGAGCGCGCCTGGCTGGACTACCTGAAGCCGCTGTTCGCCGAGTTCGGCGCCGAGCCGCCGGCGCGCCTGAACAACATCTACCTGAGCTTCCTCGAA
This sequence comes from Pseudomonas sp. 2VD, assembly GCF_005503585.1. NCBI lineage: Bacteria > Pseudomonadati > Pseudomonadota > Gammaproteobacteria > Pseudomonadales > Pseudomonadaceae > Pseudomonas > Pseudomonas sp. 2VD. Next base: position 264 of record NZ_SCND01000513.1, on the reverse strand, counting down.
GACCCGACCCTGCTGCCGATGCTGCTGGAAGAGCGGCCGGCGGCGGTCAGCTTCCATTTCGGCGCGCCGCCCCGCGACCAGGTTCGCGCGTTGCAGGCGGCGGGCATCCGCGTACTGGTCAGTGCCACCACGCCGGAGGAAGCGGCTCTGGTGGAGGCCGCCGGCGCCGATGCGGTGGTCGCCCAGGGCATCGAGGCCGGTGGCCATCGCGGGGTGTTCGAGCCGGAGCGCGGCGACGCCGCCATCGGCACCCTGGCGCTGGTC
>NZ_SCND01000512.1:0-3233 GCF_005503585.1 Pseudomonas sp. 2VD | reverse complement strand
GGCGGAGGGCGATTGTGGGTCAGTCAAAACAGGCTGGTCTCCTCGTCCTTAATTTGATCAAGCGTTCAATATAAACACGATCGAGGGCCCGGGAGCCAATCCTTCGGACGTATGGGAGCCTTCGGCGCCGCGCTTTTCCCGCACGTTCGCCGAAGGATTCCTTCAGTTCGCCGCCAGTCCCAGGCGCCGCCTTCCCGCCTCCTCGTCGCCGCCTGCCTGCTCGGTGGCCAGTTGCAGGAGCAGGGCCTGTACCTGCTCCAGCGACGGCGCTCCGGCTTGGCCGAGCAGGCGCCGCAGACCGGCCAGCGATGGGTCTGGCGTTGCCCCGCCAAAATTCAGATGCTGCGGCAGGATTTCTTCCTTGTCGCTGACCAGCAGGGCGAAGTGGACGACGTTTTCCAGTTCGCGGATGTTGCCTGGCCAGGGATAGCTCTCGAGGATCCGCTGGGTCTCCACGCCGATGGCCGGCACCGGCAGGTCCAGGCGCTGGGCATAGACACCGACGAAGTATTCCGCCAGCGGCAGGATGTCTCCCGGACGTTCGCGCAATGGCGGCAGGCTCAGGCGGCCGTCGTGCAGGTACTGCTGCAGGCCGGCCAGGAACTTGCCGGCGCGCACCGCCTGGTCCAGGTCGACGCTGGTGGCGGTGACCAGGCGCACGTCATGGGGAATCGGCTGCTGCGCGCCGACCCGCAGCACCTCGCGTTCCTCCAGCGTCTGTAGCAGCCTGGCCTGCAACGTCAGCGGCAGGTCGCCGATCTCGTCCAGGTACAGGGTGCCGCCATTGGCCGAACCGAACCAGCCGGCGCGGCTGCCGACCGGGCCGTTGTGGGCGCCGGGGGCGTAGCCGAACAGCTCGGCTTCGGCGTGGTTGCGACTGAGGGCGCTGCAACTGACCGCGACGAACAGACCGGCGCGTTCGCTGTGGCGGTGGATCTGCCGGGCGAGCAGCTCCTTGCCGGTGCCGGTCTCGCCTTCGATCAGCACCGGCTGGCCCTGCGGCGCGAGGCGCTCGAGTTCTTCGCGGACCCGGTGCGAGCGTGGGTCGAAGAACACCAGGGCCTTGGCGCGGATGCTCAGCGGACTGCGGTCGGCGTCGGGGAAGGTCAACGGCGCGGGGCGTGGTTTCTCGCTCATGGGTAACTCCTTGACGGCACGGGGCGCCTCCAGCGCCTGCGCCGCGACGACGGACCGGGACGGCTGCGGGCGGGGGCCGTTGCGGAAAAAGAAACGCCGGTGCAAGCCATGCGACACCGGCGTGAACAAGGGGCGCTGCAACGGCGCCCAGCGTGGGAGTCGGGACGGGCTGGGGTCAGAAGGCCGGGACCACCGCGCCGGCATATTTCTTCTCGATGAAGGCTTTCACTTCCGGGCTGGTCAGCGCGGCGGAAAGCTTCTTCAGGGCGTCGCTGTCCTTGTTGTCCGGACGCGCCACCAAGTAGTTCACATAGGGCGAGTCGCGGTCTTCCAGGACCAGCGCGTCCTTGGCCGGGTTGAGCTTGGCCTCCAGCGCGTAGTTGGTGTTGATAAGGTCCAGGTCGACCTGGTCCAGCACGCGCGGCAACAGGGCCGATTCGAGTTCCTTGAACTTCAGGTTCTTCGGGTTCTCGGCGATGTCCTTGGGCGTGGCCAGGGCGTTGTTCGGGTCCTTCAGCTTGAGCAGGCCGGCCTTCTGCAACAGCAGCAGGGCGCGCCCGCTGTTGCTGCCTTCGTTGGGGATGGCGACGGTGGCGCCGTCGGGCAGCTCGGCCAGCGACTTGTATTTCCTCGAATAGCCGCCGAAGGGTTCGACGTGTACGCCGACCACGGTGACCAGGTTGGTGCCCTTGCCTTTGTTGAAGTTCTCCAGGTACGGCAGGGTCTGGAAGTAGTTGGCGTCCAGGCGCTTCTCGGCGACCTGCACGTTGGGCTGCACGTAGTCGGTGAACACCTTGATCTGCAGGTCGACGCCTTCCTTCGCCAGGGTCGGCTTGATCAGCTCAAGGATTTCCGCATGGGGGATCGGCGTGGCGGCGACGATGAGCTTTTCCGCGGCGCTGGCGGAAACGCTGATGACGGAGGCCAGGGCAGTCAGCAGGAGCAGTTTTTTCATTCTTCGATCCTTGTAGGGCGATGTCCGCCGCTGCGCGCAGGGCGGTGAAGGAGGGGCGCCAACACGCGAGGGGCGGCTTGAAGGGGAGAGTAGCGACTCTTTTTATTCCATAAAAATATTATTTATTTATTTTTATATTCTATTAACGAATATGCGAGAGCTGAGGCAATTTGTCTCGCGACAACCGACCACAGCAGGACGGTCTAGGCTAACGGGTAAGATTTTCGTACCGAATTGCTCTGCATCAAGGCGGGTGGTCCGGGAATCTGCTTGCGACCCTTCCCGCATTCCTGCCATCCAGGGCTGCGGTCGCTTTCCAATGACAAGAACGATAGCTGAAGGATGTGTTCCAAAACCTTGCGTAGCGTTGCGCGTGAGGAAGCACGGCCGAATCCGCACGTAAGCCGGAAGGGCCGAGAACCTGAAGAGGAGTTGCCATGTTCGGATTGGAGGCTATCGACCTTGCCCGCATCCAGTTCGCGTTCACCGTGTCCTTCCACATCATCTTCCCGGCGATCACCATCGGGTTGGCCAGCTACCTGGCCGTACTGGAAGGCCTCTGGCTGAAAACGAACGAAGAGGTCTACCGCGACCTCTATCATTTCTGGTCGAAGATTTTCGCGGTCAACTTCGGCATGGGCGTGGTGTCCGGGCTGGTCATGGCGTACCAGTTCGGCACCAACTGGAGCCATTTCTCCGACTTCGCCGGGTCCATCACCGGTCCGCTGCTGACCTACGAGGTGCTCACCGCGTTCTTCCTCGAGGCCGGTTTCCTCGGCGTCATGCTGTTCGGCTGGAACCGCGTGGGACCGGGCCTGCATTTCTTCGCCACGGTGATGGTGGCGATCGGCACGCTGATCTCGACGTTCTGGATCCTCGCTTCCAACAGCTGGATGCAGACCCCGCAGGGCTTCGAGATCGTCGACGGCCGGGTGATCCCGGTGGACTGGGTGGCGGTGATCTTCAACCCGTCGTTCCCCTACCGCCTGCTGCACATGTCGGTCGCCGCGTTCCTCGCCACCGCCTTCTTCGTCGGCGCCTCGGCCGCCTGGCACCTGCTGCGCGGGCGCGACAACCCGGCGATCCGCAAGATGCTCTCGATGGCCATGTGGATGGCGCTGATCGTCGCCCCGGTACAGGC
>NZ_SCND01000511.1:0-3262 GCF_005503585.1 Pseudomonas sp. 2VD | reverse complement strand
TCGCCGATGGTAGTGTGGGGTCTCCCCATGTGAGAGTAGGTCATCGTCAAGCTCCTATCCCAAAACCCCTGGTCAGCGATGACCAGGGGTTTTGCTTTTGCGCGCGGAAAAGTCTGCGAAAATCCGGGGAAAAGGCAGCTATACGGCAGGGCTTTTCGTAGGCAAAGCGCAAGTGCCTCTATATGATGCGTGCCTGGCTAGTGTGGGGCGTCTATGCAGACCTTGCTGAAACTACTTCAAGACGGGCGATTCCACTCCGGTGAGGAGTTGGGGGCGGTACTGGGCATCAGTCGCAGTGCAGTCTGGAAACGCTTGCAGCACCTGGAGGCTGAACATGGCCTGCAGTTCCACAAGGTGCGTGGCCGGGGTTACCGCCTGGCGAGTCCCCTCAGTCTCCTGGATCCGCGGAAGATCGACAGCCTCTGGCCTGTCGAGATCATGCCCACCGTCGATTCGACCAATAGCGAGGCCATGCGTAGGCTCGCGGCTGGAGCCTCGACGCCTTTAGTTATCGTCGCCGAGCAGCAGACTGCCGGGCGTGGACGTCGCGGCCGAGCCTGGGTCAGTCCCTATGGAGAGAACCTCTATTATTCTCTGGCCATTACTGTCAGGGGGGGCGCTCGGGAGCTCGAAGGGTTGAGCCTGGTTGTCGGTCTCGCGGTGCTCCGGGCCCTGGAGTCCTTGGGCGTCCGGGACGCCGGGTTGAAGTGGCCGAACGACGTTCTGCAGGGAGGCAAGAAGATCGCCGGAATTCTCCTGGAGCTGAGTGGCGACCCCGCGGATCTGTGTCATGTCGTTATCGGCATAGGGATCAACGTCAACATGAAGACCGCCACTGATATCGGCCAGCCTTGGACCTCCCTGCGCGAAGCGCTGGGGGAACTGGTGGATCGTTCGCGGCTGCTTTCTGCTCTCAATCGGCAGTTGGCCGATTATCTCGATAGGCATTCGCGCGAAGGCTTTGCTGCAAGTCGCGAGGAGTGGGAGTCCTGCAATCTCTGGCAGGGTGCCCAGGTCATTCTCTCGACTGCCCTGAGTTCCATCGAGGGTCGTGTGCTGGGTGTCGATAGCCGAGGAGCGCTGCGTCTCGAGGTGGATGGCGTGGAGCAGGGGTTCAGTGGAGGGGAGCTTAGTTTGAGGTTGCGTCAATGATTCTTGAGCTCGACTGTGGAAACTCGCTGATCAAGTGGCGGGTCATCGAGGGGGCGGCACGGTCGGTCGCCGGTGGCCTTGCGGAGTCCGATGATGCCCTGGTCGAACAGTTAACGTCGCAGCAAGCGCTGCCAGTGCGAGCCTGTCGCCTGGTGAGCGTTCGCAGCGAGCAGGAAACCTCGCAACTGGTCGCACGGTTGGAGCAGCTGTTCCCGGTCTCGGCGCTGGTTGCATCATCCGGCAAGCAGTTGGCGGGTGTGCGCAACGGCTATCTCGATTACCAGCGCCTGGGGCTCGACCGCTGGCTGGCCCTCGTCGCGGCTCATCACCTGGCTAAGAAGGCCTGCCTGGTCATTGATCTGGGGACCGCGGTCACCTCTGACCTGGTCGCGGCGGATGGAGTGCATCTGGGGGGCTACATATGCCCGGGCATGACCCTGATGAGAAGCCAGTTGCGCACCCATACCCGACGTATCCGCTACGACGATGCAGAGGCCCGGCGGGCGCTTGCCAGTCTCCAGCCAGGGCAGGCCACGGCCGAGGCGGTTGAGCGGGGTTGTCTGCTCATGCTCAGGGGGTTCGTTCGTGAGCAGCACGCCATGGCGTGCGAGCTGCTCGGTCCGGATTGTGAAATATTCCTGACGGGTGGGGATGCCGAACTGGTTCGCGACGAACTGGCTGGCGCCCGGATCATGCCGGACCTGGTTTTCGTAGGGCTGGCACTGGCTTGCCCGATTGAGTGAGAGGATCTATGCGCTGGTTCTTCCTGTTTCTCCTGGCCCTGAACGTCTTCTACTACGTCTGGCACCAGCAGCAATCCCCGCTACGGGCCAAGGAAATCGCACCGCTGGAACTCTATAAGGATGGGCAGAAGAACATTCTGCTGTTGGCCGAGAGCAACCTTGCTTCCAGGGCGCGCTCGGGATCGCAGGTGCCGGCGCCGAGTGTGCCTCCGGCTGCCGAAGAGTCGATCGCATCGGAGTCGGCCTGTCTCTATCTTGGCGGAGGCGGTGAGGAGGCGGATGCCCGAAGGTTGCAGCAGCGCCTGCTGGGCCTGGATATCGAGGCGGAGGTCGAGGCTCGTGGGGAGATGAGCGTCGATTACTGGGTCTATCTTCCTCCGCTAGCCTCGCGGGAGGCTGCGCTTCGTCAGTTGAAGGAGCTTCAGGCGCGCAATATCGACAGCTACCTGATTGGCGAGGGAGTGCTGGCCAATGGCATTTCTTTGGGGATGTTTTCCGCGCGGGATTCGGCTGAAAGTGCGCAGGTGCGTCTCAAGACGGCAGGTTACGAGGCGGAGCTGAAGGAATTGCCCCGCGGGCAGCGTGATTTCTGGGTAAGGGTGGCCCCCGGCAGCCGGCGCCTGGTGGATGAGCAACTGCTCCAGGAGCTGGCTCGGGACTTCAAGGGATTGCAGCATCAAATAATGTCGTGCAAAGGTGTTGCATCCCCCTGATGGTTTGCATAGAATGGCGCCCGCTTCGCAGGGGGAAGGCTGAAAGACTCCTACCATGAAGTTGCTGTTGAAACCTAAGTTCAGGTTTTTTAAGAGAAAACTCTTGACAGCAAGGTGGCAGACGTAGAGAATGCCGCCCACCAGTTTGGAGGGATTCCCGAGTGGCCAAAGGGATCAGACTGTAAATCTGACGTCATAGACTTCGAAGGTTCGAATCCTTCTCCCTCCACCAGTTTAAAAGCGTGAGCTTCGGGCTCCGCGGGTATAGTTCAGTGGTAGAACCTCAGCCTTCCAAGCTGATGATGCGGGTTCGATTCCCGCTACCCGCTCCAGTCAAGTTGCTTGTGTTTCGCTCATGTAGCTCAGTTGGTAGAGCACACCCTTGGTAAGGGTGAGGTCAGCGGTTCAAATCCGCTCATGAGCTCCATTTATCCAAGGGCAGATATGAAAATATCTGCCCTTGTTCTAATGGTAGCGTGATCCGCTCAATTCCTTGAAGGGGATGGTCTCCATGGCTAAAGAAAAATTTGAACGGAACAAGCCGCACGTCAACGTCGGCACCATCGGTCACGTTGACCATGGCAAGACCACTCTGACCGCTGCACTGACCAAGGTCTGCTCCGACACCTGGGGTGGTTCCGCTCGTGCTTTCGA
>NZ_SCND01000510.1:0-3265 GCF_005503585.1 Pseudomonas sp. 2VD | reverse complement strand
GGACCTGAAGAACTTCTCCCGCGTCGACGCCGAGGACGACTGGCAGTGGACCGATCTGCACCAGGGGATCGAGTCGACCCTCAATATCGTCGCCAGCGAACTGAAGTACCGGGCCGACGTGGTCCGCGAATACGGCGATCTGCCCGAGGTGAAGTGCCTGCCGTCGCAGATCAACCAGGTGGTGATGAACCTGGTGATGAACGCGGCCCAGGCGATGGGGCCTGAGCGGGGTCGCATCGTGATTCGCACGGGGCATACCCTGGAGCATGCCTGGATCGAGGTGGAAGACTCGGGGCAGGGCATCTCCCCCCAGATCCTGCCGCGCATCTTCGATCCGTTCTTCACCACCAAGCCGGTAGGCAAGGGGACCGGCCTGGGGTTGTCGCTCTCCTACGGCATCGTCCAGAAACACGGCGGCACCATCGAGGTGCGCAGCCAGCCGGGAGTCGGCAGCGCTTTCCGGATCGTGCTTCCCCTGGAATCGCCTGGCAACCTGGGCGGAGCCCACGGAAATTAACTGTTGCGCCGCTTAAGGTAACGTAAGACAATGATTTATCTACCGTTTGGGGTGGGTCTCAGGTTGGGATGCCGGTTTGGTTCCCATTGCCGGCTCACTTGAAGCGAGATCCTGCCCGGATGGCGAAATCGGTAGACGCAAGGGACTTAAAATCCCTCGGGGGTAACCCCGTGCCGGTTCGACCCCGGCTCCGGGCACCATCGTGTTTCCTGGCGTTCAGCCGACTTCTGCGCTCCTTCCCCGATTTTCTTCTGGCCCGCAATCGCGCGGCAGTCAACGAGTCGACGTTGCCTTCTTTCCCTCCTCGGCCTTGGAGGCGTTTCATTCTAGTACGGCTCCGTATAGGGTTCGCCCTGGCTGGCGAGCGGGAGTGTTTGTTCAGCTTGAAGTAGTTGTCTTTGGAAGTTTGATTTTTTGTCGTTATCTTCTGCTCCTGCTTTTTAATTTCCTTTCCGAATATATTCAATTCACTGGCGGAATTATCCTCTTTTCTCCTGCATGAATTGGTAGGCGGTACTTCCTCGTTGCTGTGCTTTGCTGACAGGGAAGGATCGCGAATCAGGGTTTTTCGCCTCTTTCGTTTATGAACAGGAATTCATATATCGGAGATCAATCATGGCTTGGAAAGGTGAGGTTCTGGCTAATAACGAAGCAGGGCAGGTAACGTCGATTATCTACAATCCGGGCGATGTCATTACCATCGTCGCCGCCGGTTGGGCCAGTTACGGACCTACCCAGAAATGGGGGCCGCAGGGCGATCGGGAGCATCCGGACCAAGGGCTGATCTGCCACGATGCGTTTTGTGGCGCGCTGGTCATGAAGATTGGCAACAGCGGAACCATTCCGGTCAATACCGGGTTGTTCCGTTGGGTTGCACCCAGTAATGTCCAGGGCGCAATCACTCTTATCTACAACGACGTGCCCGGAACCTATGGCAACAACTCCGGCTCGTTCAGCGTCAATATTGGAAAGGATCAGTCCTGATAACTTGTCTCTGAAAAAAAAGGGCCCGAATGGGCTCTTTTTTTAAATACAAATAAAGTGAAGTTGCCCGTGTGGCCGGTATGAACGGACAGGCAGCGCTTCGCAGTTGCGACTACCAATGACAAGGGTTTCGAACTCCTGGGGCTGCCGCGGTCGTGGGAAACCGAGCGAGTAGGGGCGGGGAACTGCTTCAACACGCTTCGGTCTGAACGGGAATATCGATTCCTGACCCGATTCAGAATTCCGTCCACATAGTAGACAGTACCGAAGCCGATGCCCTGCCGACTTTCCCTGGTTGTATTTCCCGCTCTCTTCTCCATTGCCGCTGGCGCCGCGGAGGAACTCAAGGACATGGCAGGTTCGACCATCGTCGTTGCCGGAAGACTCGAGGCCGTCGAATGCCCTGGTGCAGGCCTGTACGATTGCACGGGGTGGCCTGCCAACCTGTACCGTTTCGAGGGACAGGACGTGTGCCTCAGCATCGAGGCTGGCTGCGATTACAGTTGCGATGGCATTCTCAGCGAGAAGGGCGGCACGCAATCGATCCTGGTTTCCGGCTCCTATCGCGATCACATCCGCAAGGTGGAAGGCACGCAGGTCTCCTGCCCGCGCTAGAGACGCTCGGCCGAGCGCTGGAAATATCGCGAGGTGCAACGGACGGTCTGCCGCCCGCTGAAGAAGGCGAGCGGATCGGGATGTGCTAGGGTGCCCGTTTGCAGGGAGGACCCAGGGCATGGAGCACCCATACAAGACCCCAGAGGCCGACCTGGCCGACGAGAAGCTGACTGCGAGAGGTTTCCTTTCCGGTGGGCAGCCGCTGTGGAAGGCATTCTGGCTGTTCTTCGCTGCGGGGTTCTTATTGCTCAGTGTCGCCGCCAGGCAGGCGATGGTGGCCATTGTCGATCCGCTGATGCAGGAAGCTCCCGGCGAACATGCGGTGGCCCTGACCTTGTGGGGAATGATCGGTGTCGAGCTGGTGAGGCTGGCCTACCTGTGCCTCAGCCTCGTCGTGGTCTGGCGCTGCGGGCGCAACTCCCGCTGGGTGGCTGCGCGCCATGCCAGCAGAGCGGTGCTGTCGGCACTGATACTCCTGACCCTTTACTCGATCTATCTGGTCTGGGCCTTGCTCGCCAGTCCCTGAGCGACGCGCTGAGGCTGGCGAGCATGCTGGTACGGCCCATTCCACGTGCCTGCGTCGGCTAGCGCCGCAGCCAGTCCTCCAGTTGCTCCGGCAGCATCGGCTGGGCGATCAGATAGCCCTGGCCCTCGTGGCAGCCCCAGGCCTGCAGCAGGTGGAAGGTGTCGTGGGTCTCGATGCCTTCCGCGACCACCCGATAACCCAACTGGCTGGCCAGGCCGATCACCGCCTGGGTGACGCTCTGCGCCTTCGGCGAGCCGGCGAGGTCGCGGGTGAATGATTGATCGAGCTTGATGGCGGTGACCGGCAGGTCGCGCAGGTAGGTCCAGTTGCTGTAGCCGGTGCCGAAGTCGTCCACGGCGATGCCCATGCCAAGCTCCCGGGCACGCAGCAGCACCGAGCCGACCGCCGAGGCGTCGCGGATGAGGACGCTTTCGGTGAATTCCAGCTCGAGGGCGGAAAGGTCGATGTCGTAGGTTTTGGCGAGTCTGACGGCCTCTTCCAGGAAGCTGCTGTCTTCCATGTCCGATGCCGATACGTTGATCGCCAGCCTGAGCGGGATGTTCCGTGCGTTCCATTGCGCCAGCTGGGCCATGGCATGGCGCAGCACCCAGTCGCTGAGGGGG
>NZ_SCND01000050.1:0-24923 GCF_005503585.1 Pseudomonas sp. 2VD | reverse complement strand
GCCAGTTCGATCAGCGCCAGGCGGCGCACACCGGGATCGGCGTCCTCCAGGCGCGGCGACAGTTCGAGGATTTCGGGCAGTGTGGCGTTTTCACAGGTCATATGGCGATCCGCAGTCGGTCCGGGGTAATGCCCGGCGGCAGGCCGAGCGGGGTCAGGCGCGGCCACTGGCGGCCGTCGTCGTGGTCGAGCAGTTCCAGGCAGTGGCGTTTCAGGCGCACGAAGTCGGCGCTGGTCACCAGCCGGCTGTCGCGAGGGCGCGGGAAATCCAGCGTCAGGCTGGCCAGGATTGCACGCAGTCGCATGGGGATTCCCCTCGAATCAGGGTCATGGGAATCGTCTCCGCCACCCGGACGGTGGTGGGAAACGAGGGGTGTTTCAGGGTGGCGTCCGGGAGTGGCCGGATGGCAGGTTGTGCCTCGCTTGCCGGAAGCGGGCGTCAGCGCAGCAGGTAGGGAATCTCCACCTTCACCGCGCCGGTCGGGCAGTCCTTTTCGCAAGGCATGCAGTACCAGCACTCGTCGTAGGCCATGTAGGCCTTGCGGGTCGTCGGATCGATGGCCAGCAGGTCCATCGGGCAGACCTCGACGCAGACGGTGCAGCCCTTGTCGGCGATGCAGCGGTCTTCGTCGATGGTCACCGGGGCGCTGCTGCGGAAGAAGATGTCCTGGGGTCGGTAGGCCATGGCACGCGGTCCTCGTGGTTCGATCTGGCCCGCTTTCGTGGCGGCGGGCTCGGTGTCTAGCGGTACTACGCCGGGGCGCGGGGCCCTAGGCGGCGTCGTTCCTCAGCCGCAGGCGCTGGTAGGCCTGCTGTTCGCCCTCGTCGATGGCGAACAGGTAGGGTTCGACCGGTTTCCTGAAGCTGGCCATGCGTCCCTGTTCGTCCTTCTTCAGGTGCGCGTGGCAGAACCAGGCCTCGTCGTCGCGCCGCGGATAGTCCACCCGATGGTGGTACAGGCCCCAGCGGCTCTCGGTGCGGAACAGCGAGGCGCGCGCGGCCATCTCCGCGCAGTCGCGGATCGCGCTGACCTCCAGGGCGCGCATCAGCTCGTGGGGGTTGTCCGCCTTGATCCGCTCCAGGTCCTCGGCGATGGCCTGGATGCGTTGCAGGCCCAATTCCATCTTGCGGGTCACCTTGGGCGGTTGCAGGTAGTCGTTGACCAGCCGGCGCAGCTTGTACTCCACCTGCGCCGCCGGCAGGCCATGCTCGCGCAGCAGCGGCGCTTCGATCCGCGCACGCTCGCGCTCGACCTGGGCGCGGTCGACCGCGCTGAAGGCGCGCCCGGCGACGTATTCGGCGGCGTTGCGCCCGGCGAACCAGCCATAGGTGAAGGCGCCGAGCATGTAGTTGTGCGGCACCGCGGCCATGTCGCCGGCGGCGTAGAGGCCCTTCACGCTGGTCTCGGCCTTCTCGTTGACCCACACGCCGGAGGCCGAGTGGCCGGAGCAGAAGCCGATCTCGGAAATGTGCATCTCGACCATCTGCTGGCGGTAGTCGGTGCCGCGCCCGGCGTGGAACTGCCCGCGACTGGGGCGTTCGTTGCCATGGAGGATGTCCTCGATGGTCTGGATGGTTTCCTCCGCCAGGTGGTCGAGCTTGAGGAACACCGGGCCGTTGCCGCCTTCGAGTTCCTGGTGGAACTCCCACATCATCTGCCCGCTCCAGTAGTCGCATTCGATGAAGCGTTCACCCCTGGCGTTGGCGGTATAGCCGCCCAGCGGGCCGGTGACGTAGGCACAGGCCGGGCCGTTGTAGTCCTTGATCAGCGGGTTGATCTGGAAGCATTCCAGGTTGGCCAGCTCGGCGCCGGCATGATAGGCCATGGCGTAGCCGTCGCCGGCGTTGGTCGGGTTCTCGTAGGTACCCATCAGGTAGCCCGAGGACGGCAGGCCCAGGCGGCCCGCCGCGCCGCAGCAAAGGATCACCGCCTTGGCGCGGATCACATGGAAGTCGCCGCTGCGGCAGTCGAAACCGAGTACGCCGTTCACCGCGCCCTCGGCATCGGTGAGCAGGCGGGTGCAGACCAGGCGGTTGGCGATGGGGATCCGCGCACGCTTGAGCTGGCGGTAGAGCACCTTCTTGATGTCGTGCCCTTCCGGCATCGGCAGCACATAGGCGCCCATGTGGTGGACCTTCTTCACCGCATAGTCGCCGGTCTCGTCCTTTTCGAACCTGACGCCCCAGCGATCCAGTTGCCGCAGGGTCTCGAAGCTGTGGCTGGCATAGGCGTAGACCGCCGCCTGGTTGACGATGCCGTCGTTGGCCACGGTGATTTCCCGGGTGTACTGCTCGGCCGTGGCGTGGCCGGGGACGATGGCGTTGTTCAGCCCGTCCATGCCCATGCTGATGGCGCCGCTGCGCTTGACGTTGGCCTTGTCCACCAGCAGCACACGCAGTTCGCGGTCGTGTTCCTTGGCCTTGATCGCCGCCATCGGCCCGGCGGTGCCGCCGCCGATCACCACGATGTCGTATTCCTGCTCCAGGGTGTTCATGCCCGCTCTCCCTTCTGCCGATCGATGCGCAGGCGATACTGGAAAGCGTCGCCGCGGTAGTAGAGGTATTCGAAGTCCAGCGGCGCGCCGTCGGCGGCATGGGTCAGGCGCTCGATGCGCATGATCGGCGCGCCCTCCTCGACCGCCAGGGCGCGGGTCAGGTCGGCGTCGGCGAGCACCGCGTCGATGGCCAGGTCGGCATGGCCGAGGGGAATGCCGCAATCGTTCTCGAGGATCAGGAAGATGTCGCGGGTCACCAGGTCGGCCTTCTCCAGGCGCTCGCCGAGTGCCTGCGGCAGGTAGGTGACTTCCAGCGAAACCGGCTCGCGGTTGACCAGCCGCACCCGCTTGATCTCGCACACAGGGCTGCCCTCTTCCACCCGCAGGCGCTCGGCCACCTGCGCGCCGGCCGGCACGTAGCGCAGGCCGTGCAGGCGGTTGATGACCTCGTAGCCCATCTGCGTCATGGACTCGCCCAGGCCTTGCAGGGTGCTGACGTTCTGGAACGCCTTCGGCCGAGCGACGAAGGTGCCCTTGCCGTGGATCTTGAAGATCAGCCCTTCCTTCTGCAGGTCGCCGAGCGCCTGGCGCACGGTGATGCGGCTGACGTCGAAGGCCTTGCCCAGCTCGTTCTCCGAAGGCATGCGGCTGAGCGGCGGGTAGACGCCGTCGAGGATGCGCCCGCGCAGCAGCTCCTTGAGCTGGCTGTACAGCGGCACGGGAGAAAGCGGGAGCAGTTTGCCCATGGTCGGATTCGCTCGTCGGAGTGGCTCGGACACTTGTTATAACAAGTTATGCCGTGATGATAAACGCCATGAACGATCAAGCGGAAATACCGAAAACGCATATGGATAGGCCGCCGCCCCGTGCGTGGTTCTCGCCGGCCAAAGGGCCGGCCCGCGGCGCGGACCGGCCCGCCCCCTCAGCGCAGCGGCCGCCAGAGGGTGAAGGCTACCGGCGGCGTCCAGCCGCTGTTGGAGGTGTGCGCCTGCAGGCAGAGATAGCGCAGCCCCTCGTAGGTCACCCCATCGTCGACCCGGTAGGCCTGGTTCTCCCGCCACTGCGGGAATTGCGGATCCACCGCCCCGCCGCTGGTGCTGACCTCCAGGCCTTCGCTGGGCAGCGACTGGTTGCCCTGGGTATCGGTGGCGGTGACGAAATAGCTGTAGCGGGTGTCCGCCGTCAGGCCGCTGTCGGTGGAACCCAGCGCGGCGCTCTGGCCAACCATGGCGCCGTCGCGATAGAGGCTGTAGTAATCGATCGGACGCTGCCCGCTGGAGGCGTTCCAGGCCAGCACCAGGCTGGTTTCACCGCGCTCCAGCAGACGCAGGCCCTGCGGCGCCGCCGGGCGCTGGTCGCCGCCCTCGCCGTCATGGATCAGGCTGGCGTAGCGCTTGCGGAACTCCCAGTTGTAGCGCTCGCCGCGCTTGTTCAGGCCATCGTCCCAGTTCACCGACCAGGTCATCAGGCCCTTGATCGCATGACCGGCGGCCTCCAGGCGGCGAAACGCATTGCTCACCGCGGCGGGATCGATCACGTAGCCGGTGGCCGCCGCATCGACGTTGCTCGGCAGGCCGATGGCCAGGCGCTGCGCCGGGATCCGCACGAAGTCGCGGCTGCCGGTGGCCAGGCTCTCGGTGAGGTAGTAGAGGAAGTCTTCTTTCATCGCGTCGTTGTTCTGCGCGATCCAGGCGCCCTTGCCGCCGTTCGCCTCCTGGACCCACAGGCCGTCGCCGCCCTGGTTGTAGTACTGCGGCGCGATGAAATCGTAGACGCCTTCCAGGGCCTGCAGATAAGGCACGTACTTGCCGTTCTTGTGCAGATAGGGGAACTCCGGGGCCATGCTGACGATGAAGTGCTTGCCCTGCCCGGCGTAGTGCTCGCGCACCAGCTTGAGGGCCGCCGGCAGCACCCGCTGGTTGTCGGCCAGGTCGATGGCGCTCTGCTCGAGGTCGATGTCCAGGCCGTCGAAACCGTAGGTTTCCACCAGGCGGACGATCTCGGCGGCCAGCGCCTGCTCCTGCCCGGCGTGCAGCTCGATGTGCGCGTCGGCGCCCCCCAGCGAGATCAGCACCGCGCGGCCCTGGGCGTTGAGCACGCCGACCTGGCGGCGGAACTCCGCGTCGGACAGGTTGTATGGCTGGAAGGTCGGGATGCCGCGCCCTTTCATGAAGGCCACGGCGACCACGTTGTACTCGCTCGGCACGTCTTCCAGCGCGATGTTGGCGAACGAGCCCTGCTGGTAGCCGTCGGCGGCGCCGGCCGGCCAGTTGTGCCAGAAGCCCATGAGAATCTTCTTGCCGGCGATGCTCGGCATGGCCGCCGCGGCATCTTCGCGGGCCTGGTGCAACTGGGAAAAGTCGATCCTGATCATTTACCGCTCCTCGGATGAAGGTAGGAAACGCATCCGGAGGGGCTGTCCGACGAACCGCCGCCGTGGCCGCCGCGAACGCCTCGAAACACAGGCGCGAACGTCTACCGCAGGGCATTCCGGCGTTTGTCGCGATCAGGGCGGGGGCATGGTTGCAGAGACGGCGGAAGGCTTCACCTACCACAATTGGCAGAGTCGCGGCGGGTTCAACCGGCTTCGCTGAGTTCGGCGACCACCACTCCGGGAAGGTCTTTCAGCAGTGCCGGGGACAGCAGCAGCTTGGTCTCGCGGACCCCGGCGCCCATCACCACCAACGGCCGTTCGAAGACCGCCGCGTCGACCAGCAGCGGCATGCCTTCGGGCAAGCCGAACGCGGTGATGCCGCCGAACTGCATGCCGGTCAGCTCGGTGGCGACCTCGCGGGCGGCGAAGGACAGCCGGCGGGCCCCGAGCAGCGCCTTGACCGCGCCGTTCACGTCGAGCCGCCGCGAGCCCAGGTTGACCACCGCGGCATAGCCTTCGGCGCCGTCGCGCTTGTAGCGCAGGACCAGGGTGTTGGCGCAGTCCTCCAGGCCAAAGCCGTAGCGTGCGCTGAACGCCGCGGTGTCGGAATGCTCGTCGGCGACGCGGAACACCACCAGCTCGGCGGAAGGCAGGCCGCGCGCGACCTGCTCCGGCAGATGGCGGTGGTAGTCGGCCGGGGCGACGGCGTCGAGCCGGTGGCGTTGGGTGTATTCGCGCAGAACCATGGGCAACCTCGAATGAAGACGGACGGCACCGGCCCCTGCCGCCAGGCGGGCGGCAGGGGCCGGCGGTTCAGGTTGCCAGGTTCGCCGGCACGCCGCCAGGCACATCGGCCGCCAGGCGCTGCCGCAGGATCGCGCAGACCTCCTCCGCCGCCGTCACCACCAGGCCGTGGCCGCCGGCCAGGGTCTCCAGCTCGTAGCGGCTGGCGTGCCGCCGCCAGCCGTCGATGGCCGCCCTGGAGACGCCCGGGTCCTGCTCGCCGAGGATCGCGGTGATCGGTATGGCCAACGGCTCGCGCGGCCGGTAGCGATAGTCGGCGGCCAGGCGCGAATCGGCGCGCAGGGTAGCCAGGCTGATCTCGCGCAGCTCCGGGTCGTCGAGCACTTCCAGCGGCAGCACGTCGTACTCACGCAGGGTTCGCAGCAACTCGGCGTCGCCCATCGCATGGAAGCGCGGGTATTCCAGGTCCGGCCCCGGAGCGCGGCTGCTGATCACGAACAACTGCCTGGCGCGCAGGCCGTGCAGGCTTTCCAGGCGTGCCGCCAGTTCGTAGGCGAGCATGCCGCCGAGGCTGGCGCCGACCAGGGCGAACGGACGGTCGAGCAATGGCAGGAGCGCGTCGTCGATGGCACAGAGCATGGCCTCTACATCGGTGACGAATGGCTCGTCCTGGCGTTCCTGGCGCCCCGGATACTGGATCGCCAGCAGCTCCACGTCCGCCGGCAGGCGCGCGTCCCAACCGCGGAAAGTGCCGGCGTTGCCGCCCGCGGGCGGCAGCGCGATCAGGCGCAGGCGCGGCTGCGCGCTCCCGCTGCGCTGCAACCACAGGGCCCGGGCGCGCTCGGTGGCAGGCGGCAACGGCGGCGCGTCGGCGGCATGGCAGCGGCGCACCACTTCGCGGGCATCCGGATCGCCCTGCAACAGCCCCAGGCTCAGTTGCCTGCCGGTCAGCCGGCGCAATTCGGCGATCGCCTGCACGCCCAGCAGCGAATGCCCGCCGGCGCTGGCGAAGCCCTGGTCGGCCGCCAGCGGCCGGCCGAGCACGCGGGGCAACACCTTGAGCACCCGCCGCAGCTCCACGCTGTCCTCGGCCTGGGCTGCCGCGGGCGGCTGCGCCGGGTCCTCGAGCAACGCCAGCAACGCCTCGCGGTAGGCGTCGGCCAATGCCTCGGCGCGCTCGGCGGGGAAACGTCCGGCGGCGTACTGGAAGCCCACCTCGAGGCGTTCGCCGGCGACCTCGAAGTCCACCGCCAGCGGCACGTCGACGTCCACCACCACCTGGTCGAGGAGGCCGCCGTGCCTTACTCCCGCCGCCGGCGCGGCGTCGTCCTGGTGGAAATCGACGAAGTTGAACAGGCTGTCCAGGCGCAACTCGCGGTTGCGCCTGCGAATCGCCGCCAGCGGATGGCGCCGATGCTCCAGGCTCGCGCGCTCGTAGTCGAATGCGCGACGGGCGCTGTCGAGCAGATCGACGGAAGCCGACAGCCGGCACGGCAGGGTATTCAGGAACAGGCCGAGCAGGCGGTCCGCTCCCGGCTCCTCGGGGCGCCCGTGGCTGACGAAGCCGGTGACCACTTCGTCGGCATCGCTGAAGCGGCACAACGCCCGGCCATGCGCCGCCAGCAGCAACGAACGCAAGGGCAGGCCGCTGCGTTCGGCCAGGGCGCGCAAGCGCGGCAGGCTGTCGGCCGGCACGTCCACGCGGACCGCCGCCATCCGCCGGGGCCCCTCCTCCGCCAGGCCGGGCAACGGCCGGTAACGGGCGCCGGCCAGGTAGTCGAGCCAGAACAGCGCCGAGCCGGCGTTGGCCTCGGCCTCGCGCTCCAGCGCCACGTAGTCGCGGAAACCTACCGCGGGCGCTTCCGCTTCCCGCGCGACGACACCGGCGAGGAGGTCGGCGTAGACCGCCAGCAGCTCGTCCACCAGGCTTTGCAGGCTCCAGCCGTCCAGCACGCTATGGTGTTCGGCGACGCCCAGGGCGAAGAGCCGCTCGTCCAGCGCCAGCGCGGCGAGGCGCACCAGCGGTGGGCGGCTCCAGTCGAACGGGGCGGCCTGCTCTTCCTCGATCCAGGCACGCAGGCGCAGGCGCCGGGCTTCCTCATCGAGGCCGCGCAGGTCGTGCACCGGCACTTCGGCGGCGACCGCCGTGGCCGGGTGGACCCATTGCAAGGGCGCCTGGCCGCCGTGCAGGTCGAAGCCGGTACGCAGGATCGCGTGGCGGCCGATCAGGATCGCCCAGGCGCGCGCCAGCAACTCGCTGTCCAGGCGTCCATGCACCTCGTGCAGGACGACGTTGTGCAACAGCCGTGGATCGCCGCTGGCCTCGCTTTGCAGGAGCATGCCCTGTTGCAAGCTGGTCATCGGATAGGCGTCGTCGAGCCCCTCCGGCAGGCGCTTGCGTTCCGCCGCCGACAACAGGGCGAACGGCTCCAGCGTCTGCGGCGCCGAGGTCCCGAGCGCATCCGCCGGGCTCGCCGGAGCGGCCAGCAGGCGCGCCAGTTCGCGGATGCTCTGGTGGTTGAACACGTCGCGCAGGGTAAAGGCAAGCCCGGCCTGGCGCGCCATGACCTGCATCTGGATCAGGCGGATGGAGTCGCCGCCGACCTGGAAGAAGTTGTCGCTGACGCCGATCGCCGGGCGTTTCAGCACGCTCTTCCAGATCTCCAGGAGGGCCGCCTCGGTGGCATTGGCCGGCGCTTCCAGGGGCTGCGCGGCCGCCTCGGCGGCCAGCGCCGCCAACAGCGCGCGACGGTCGAGCTTGCCTTCGGCGGTCAGCGGCAGGCGTTCGACCCGGGCGATCCGGCTCGGCAGCATGTAGGCCGGTAGGCGCGCCTCGAGGAAGCCGCGCAGGGCCTGCTCGCTCAGCTCGCCGCCGAGGGCCGCGGCGGGGCGCGGCGCGAGCGCGCGCCAGTCGATGCGCTCGGCCAGCGACTCGGCATAGCCCGGGCGCACCGCGTAGCAGTTGTAACGGTCGGTACCCTCCAGCAGCGCGTCCTGACGGATGCTCACCTCGAAGCCATGGCGGCGCAGCAGGTCGCTCAAGGCATCGGCGCGGCCGGCGGTGGCACCGTCGCGCTTGTCATGGACCTCCAGGACGATCTGCCGGACCTTGGCCAGCGCCGCGTCGTCGAGACCGAGCAGCACATCCATTTCCGCGCGCTGCACGTCGATCTTCAGCAGGTCGATACGCTCCAGGCCCAGTTCGCCGATCACCTGGTCGAGGCGGCGCAGACGGCAGCGGTGGGCTTCGGCGCGCAGGCGGTCGTCGAGGATTTCGTCGATGTTGTCCAGCAGCAGGTTGGCCCCGCCCTCCTCGCCCTGGTTGCTCAGGTAGCGTCGGATGACGTCGCGTTCGCCGCTGGCGTCGGCGTACTCGGCGATCCCGGAGAAGGTCGAGTAGCCCGGATAGTAGGTGAAGGTTTCCTCGCGCTCGGCGTCGGACAGGCCGATGCCGAATACCTCGACCTGCGGTGCGTAGCGTCCGAGGTTGGCCTCCAGGCGCCGGCGGATCGGTGCCAGCGGCTCGAAGGCGACCACTCGCGCGCGCGGCGCGCGGCTGGCGATGTACAGCGAGAACAGGCCGATGTTGGCACCGACGTCGAGGACCACCGCGTCCGGCGGCAGGACGATGCCGTCGCGGCTGTAGACCTCGTCGACGAAGATTTCCTGGTAGACGTACTCGGTTTCGTTGAGGTTCAGTCCGGCGACCCGGTGCCCGCTGGGCAGGTCGACTTCCAGCCAGGACTCGTCCGCGGTCTCACCGGCGGCGGTGACGAAGGCGACGATCCGGCGATCCGCGCCCGGTTCGGCCGCATCGGCCTCGTCGGTGAGTACCGCCGCCTCGCCCACCGCCGGGTGTTCCAGCAGCGCGCTGCGGATCTCGCCCAGTTCGATGCGGTAGCCGTTGATCTTCACCTGTTCGTCGATCCGCCCGAGGAACTCCAGGCAACCGTCGGCGCGCCAGCGCACCAGGTCGCCGCTGCGGTACAGGCGGCCGCTGCCCGGCCAGCCCTCCTCGACGAAGCGCCCGGCCGCCTCGCCGGCGTCGCCGGCATAGCCGCGCGCCACCCCGGCGCCGCCGATCCACAGTTCGCCGCTGGCGCCACGGGTCTTGCGACGACCGAGGCCATCGACCACATGCAGATCGACGTTGGCCAGGGCGCGGCCGATGGTCGGCCGCGCATGCTCGGCGACCCGCGCCAGGCTGGCGTTCACCGTGGCTTCGGTAGGACCGTAGAGATTGAACACCTGGCAGCGGCGCCAGCCGGCGGCGACCTCCCAGGACGCTTCGTCGAAGCGCTCGCCCCCTACCAGGATGCGCCCGGGCAGCGCCGGGTGGGCATCGTCGAGGCCGGCCTGGAGCAGCAGGCGGAACAGCGACGGGGTGCAGTCGAGCACGTCGATGCGCCGTTCTTCGAGGAACCCCAGCATCCGCTGCGGATCGCTGCGCACCTCCTGCGGCACCAGGACCAGGCAATGGCCGGAGAGCAACTGGAGAATCTGCTTGATCGAGGAGTCGAAGGAGAACGGCGCGTTGACCGTCACCCGCAGGCCCTCGCCCACCACGTTCGCGTATACCGTGCGCGCCAGGGCCTGGGACAGGTTGAGCGCGCTGGCGTGCTCGACCACCACGCCTTTGGGCTGGCCGCTGGTGCCCGAGGTGAAGATCATGTAGGCCGCATCGCGCCCGCCCGGCGCCGGCAGGCTCATGCCGCTGCCGGCAAGCGGCAGCGTCGACAGGTCCAGGCAGGCCCCGGCGAAGGCCTCGCGGGCGCGCCCGGCGCACTCGGCATCGGCAAGGGCGAAGACGATCCCGCCCGCTTCGCGCATCCGCTCCACCCGCGCCGCCGGAAACTCCGGATTGACCGGGGTGTACACCGCCGCCGCGCGCATCACCCCGAGCAGGGCGACGATCGCCTCGCGGTTGCGCCCGGTCATCACCGCCACCGCCTGGCCGGGCCGCACGCCGGCAGCCAGCAGCGCTTCGGCGACCGCTTCGCTGCGCGCGCGCAGCGTGGCGAAATCCAGGCTGCCGTGGGCATCCAGCGACGCCGGCGCCTGCGGCTGCAGGGAGGCGCGCAGATCGAACGCGGCCACCAGGGATTCCACCGGCGCGGGCTCCACGCGCTCGCCCTGCCAGGCCTGGTAGCGCTCGCGCTCGGCCGCGCCGATCAACGGCAGCCCGGCCAGTGGCAGTTGCCTGTCGGCGGCGATGCTTTCCAGGCATTCGACCCAGGCGTCGAGCAAGCGCCCGGCCAGCGTTCCGTCATGGTCGCGGCGGACCCGCAGGCTGGCCAGCCGGCCTTCGCCGTGGGGCAGCACCTGCAACTCGAGGAACCCGCCCAGCGGCGGCTGACGGCAATCCAGCTCGGCCACCCCGGCGCCATCCAGTTCGCCCGCCAGCCAGGCGAAGCCCAACTCGGCGAGCGGCCAGTCGGGGGCAAAGGGATCGCGCAGGGCCGCTGCCTCCTCCTGGGCGAGGATCGCCGCCTGGAGGGCGTCGAGCCGCTCGCCGACGCTGCCCGCGCGGACATTCTCCAGGCACAGCGGCGCGACCCCGGCGAACGGTCCGGCCAGCTCGGCGAACTCGTTGAACAGGCGCCCCGAGACCAGTCGCGCCATTTCCAGCGGCAGTCCCTCGTCGCCCTGGAACTGCCCGGCGACCTGGGTCCAGGCCAGCAGGGCGGCCGCCTCCGGCAAGCCGTTGGCTGCCAGGCGTTCGAGCAGCGCGCGCGGCAGCAGGCGCCGCGCCGTCCACTCGCCTTCGCCCAGGTCGTCCGCCAGCGCCAGCGGATTCTCCGCCGCAGCGGCCGCCTGCTCGCGCCAGTAGCCGCTGGCGCTTTCGCCATCTTCGCCGGCCAGCGCCTCGTTGGCCCATTCGGAGAAATGCTGGAACAGCAGCGCCTCGGCCCCCTCGTCCGCGCTCGCCGGGCCGGCCTGCCCCAGGCCGCGCCGCAGCAGCGCCGCCAGGCTGGCCGCATCGACGACGAACGCCGGCGCCGCCAGCAACAGCCCCTGGAGCGTCTCTCCGGCGGCGTCCAGCAGCAGGCCGAGCGCCAGCACCGGCTGGCCTTCCCCGCCCAGGGGCGCAGCGGCGAGACGTGCGCTTTCGCGCGCGAAGCGCCCGGCCCAGTCGCCGTCTCCCGGCAGGCGCTCGACCAGCAGATCGGCCGCGCGTCCATCCAGTACCTGCACCGGCAGGCTCATGCCCGGCATCGTCCGGTAAGCCACGCGCAGTTGCGCCTCGCCGTCCAGCGCCCGGCGCAGCCGCTCCAGCGTCGCCGCGGGATCGGCCGGGGCGTGCAGGCGCACGCCGACAACGGTATTTTCCGGCCGCTCGGCATGACGGCGCCAGGCGCGGGTCTGCAAGGGGGACAGCGGGAATCCTTCGAGCGCTTCGCTCGCGGCCGGTTGCACAGCGGATTGCAGGTCTTCTGACGCACTCATGGCTATCCCTCGCACGGGTTCAGGGTTGGTGGACATGCAGGTCGGTCATCGCCACCAGCACCTTGCGCTCGCCGGTGTACGGCTCGCGGCCGTGGACGCTGATGAAGTTGTCGAGCATCAGGACATCGCCGCGCTCCCAGGCGAACGCGCGGGTTTCCTCGCGGTAGGCGGCGCGGATGGTGTCCAGCACCTCCGCCTCGATCGGGCTGCCGTCGCCGTAGTAGGCGTTGCGCGGCAGCCCCTGTTCGCCGACCTCGTCGAGCAAGGCCCGGGCCAGGGCCGGCGGCATGTTGGAGACATGGAACATGTGCGCGTGGTTGAACCACAGCGGCTCGCCGCTGAGCGGGTGGCGCACCATCGCCTGGCGCACCTGGCAGGTATTCAGGCGCTGGTCGTCGAGCCAGGTCCATTGGGTACCGGTCTGCCGGCAGTAGGCCTCGACCTCGGCGCGGCTGTCGGTCTGGAAGCCTTCCTGCCAGGTCAGGTCGATCTCCGGCCCGTAGTTGCGCACGTAGCACACCCCATGGCGGAGGAAGCGCTGCCTGATCGCCTCGGGTATCCGGGCGCTGACCCGGCGCTCGTCGGCCAGGGGCGTGCGGCCCTGGGTGGCGGGCGGCGTCTGGCAGTAGAAGTGGATGTAGCTCGGCCAGTTGTGCGAGTAGGACATTTCGTGGTGCGGCGGAATCCAGCCATCCGGCGAGAACTCGGTGGAAGTGAACACCCGGTGCGCCACTTCCTGGCGCGCCGCCGCGCGCTCCAGGTAGTCGAGCATGTTCGGCGAAAAGCCTTGCACGGCCTGGGAGAAGCCCTCCGCGCCGTCCACCGCGAAGCCACGGAACAGGATGCCGCCGTGCCGCAGCAGGCTGTCGCGCAGTCCTGCGCCGGCGGCGGCGATCCATTGCCGCAGGTCCATGCCCGGCTGGCGCGCACGGACGATGCGCAGGTAGCCGTTGGCCGGGTCGAGCAGGCTCTCCTCCACCAGGTCGCCGGCCGAGAGCTGCCGCGGGCGCAGGCGCGGCGCGCTGAACGAGGCGCTCATGCGGCACCTCCGAGCGCCAGGCGCGAAGGTGTCGGCGGGACATCGGCGGAGGCCAGGCCGGAATACGGCGTGGACATGATGGTGAGGATCCGGCGCGGCCCGCGGAACGGCTCGCGGCCGTGCTGGGCGAGCATGTTGTCGAGGATCAGCACGTCGCCCACGCGCCAGTCGAAGCGCCGCGTCTCGCGGTCTATGGCGCTGCGGATGGTCGCCAGGGTCTGCGCCTCGATCGGGCTGCCATCGCCGTAGTAGGTCTGGTACGGCAGGTCTTCCTCGGCGACGCTGCGCAACAGCGCATCGCGCAGGCCCGGCTCGAGACTGCTGGCATGGAAGAACATGCCGTGGTTGAACCACAGGCGCTCGCCGGTATGCGGGTGGCGCTGGAAGGCCGCGCGCCTCTGCCAGGTGCGCAGGTGCTCGTCGCCGATCCAGGCATGGGCGATCCGGTGCTCAGCGCAGAACGCCTCGACCTCGGCGCGGCTGTCGGTCTGGAACGCTTCGCGCCAGGACAGGCCGAGGCCGGCGCGGTAGTTGCGCACGTAGAGGATGCCCAGGCGCTCGAAACGCTCCAGCAATTCGTCCGGCAGGTGGCGGAGCACCAACCGGTTGGCCGCCACCGGGGTGGCGCCGCCTTCGAGCGGCGCCACCTGGCAATGGAACATGATGTACAGCGGCCAGTCGGCGGTATAGGACTGCTCGTTATGCAGGAAGATCGGCTGGTCCAGCGGATGCTCGGTGGAGGTGTAGACCTCGCCGCTGACCTGGCTGCGCGGCGAGGAACGCTCCTTGTAGTCGAGCAGTTGCGGAGCGAAGGCGGCGGCGGCGGCGCGGAAGCGCTCTGCCGAGTCGACCTCGAAGCCTCTCAGCAACAGGCCGCCAGCCAGATTCAGGTCGTCGTGCAGGGACTGGCCCTGCTCGCGAATCCAGTCGGCCAGGGACAGGCCGGGAGCCTGTGCCTCGATCAGCAGCGGCAGGCCGTCGCGCTCCGCCGCCGGGCGCCGCACCAGCGCCTCGCTGCTGCGCGGGGTGAGATTGCGCGGCCGGGCGAAGCCGCGACCGGTGAGACTGGGAGCTGTTCGTTCCATCGCTGTTCTCCGTGGGGGACTCGAGTCGTCAGGAAGCGTTGCAGCCCTCCGGCGACATGCGTTTCGAGGTAGGTTCGCCGGCGTTCGCCAGCAGGCGCCGCTCCCAGGCCTGGTGCAGGCGCTCGATGCGGTGCAGGTCGAAGATCGCGCTGGCCCCGGTCCAGACCGCCAGCCAGCCCTGCGGCTGGTCTTCCAGCCAGAGCGTCAGGTCCAGGCGCGCGCCGGGCACCGGGATGAAGTCGGCTTCGACGCGCACCCCGGCATCCACCGCCGGGGCCGCCCGACCGTTGTGCGCGCCGCAGGCGATGCGGATCGGCAGGCCGCTGGCGCCGCGCTGGCGCAGGGCCTGGGTCACGCATTCGAGGGGCACGTCCTGGTGTTCGAGCAGTTCCAGCAGGTCATGGCCGACCTGGCGCAGGCGCCACTCCGCGGACTGCCCCGGACGCAGGCCGACCGCCAGCGGCAGGAGGTTGACGAAGCAGCCGACCAGCCCCTGCATTTCCAGGCGCGAACGCCCGGCCAGGGCCACGCCGACGAGCAGGTCGTCGACGCCCAGTTCGGCGCCGAGCACTTCGGCGAAGGCTTGCAGCGCAGCGCTGAACGGGCTTACCGAGGCGCGTTCGGCCAGCGTCCGGCAGGCGGCATGGGCGGCGGCGGAAACCGGCAGGGCAAGGCGCTGGCCGGCGCGCCCGCCGCGCTCCTCCCGGCGCGCCGCCGCGGCGCCGGGAGCCTTCGCCAGCGGCAACAGACGCTCCGCCCAGCGCTCGGCGACGCGCTCCAGGCGGCCCGAGGCCAACGCCGCGCGCTCACGGGCGGCGACCTGTTCCGGCGTGCTGGCGAGCGCGGCCAGGGGGCCGCCATCGAGCAGCGTCTTCAGCTCCGCGGCGAAGACCGCCAGCGACACATCGTCGAAGGCGTAGTGATGGACGCTGAGCAGGAGGTCGGCGCGCGCGCTGTCGCGGGTGACGACCAGCAGCAGGCGCGCCGGCGCCTCATGGGCGAGGTCGAAGACTCGCGCGCCCTCACGGCGCACGCCATCCTCCAGCAGCCGCTCGGCGTGGGCGGCGTCGCTCGCCAGCAGGCGTTGCAGCGGCACCGCATGCGCCGCCAGCGCATGCGGCTGCGGCCCGTCGACGCCCGTTTCGACACGCCGGCGCAGCGCCACATGCCGCTCCAGCAACTGGCGCAAGGCCTGTTCGATGGCGTCGGCCGTGGCGCCGACTATGCGCAGGTGGGCCAGCAGGTTGTAGGAGGTGTCCTCCGGCGCCAGTTGCTGGGCCACCCACAGGCGCCGTTCGGCGAGGCTCAGCCCGGCGGCGCCGGCGCTCGGCTCCGGCTCGTCGCCCTCGGGCGCGGCCTGGCGCAGCAATTCCAGCAGGGCCTCGGGGGTCGCCGGGCCACCGGCGAACGCCTGCAACGGTACGCGGCGGGACAGTCGCTGGCGCAGCGTCGCGAGCAGGTGCACCGCCCGCAGGGAATCGCCGCCGGCGGCGTAGAAACCCTGCCCGGCGCGCGGCGGCGCGCCAAGCTGCGCCTGCCAGGCCTGGTGCAGCGCCTGTTCCAGCGGATCGCCGGGCAGCGCCTGCGGCTCGGCGTCGGTCGCCTGGGGACGCGGCAGGGCCTTGCGGTCGATCTTGCCGTTGAGCGTCTTGGGCAGCTCCACCAGGACCACGAACGCCGACGGCAACATGTAGTGCGGCAGGCTTTGCCCAAGGTGCTCGTTCAGCGCCTGGAGCTGCGGGGCGAACGGCGCCGCCAGGTAGCCGACCAGCCGACGCAGGCCGGCGCTGTCCTCGGTGAGCATGGCGCAGGCTTCGCTCACCCCGGGAAAACTCGCCAGGCACGAGGCGATCTCGCCCAGCTCGATGCGGAAGCCGTTGAACTTGACCTGGTCGTCGAGCCGGCCGAGGTGTTCCAGCACGCCGTCCTCGCGCATGCGTACGCGGTCGCCGGTGCGATAGCGGCGCTCGCCGCTGCCCGGATCGACGCGGAAACGCTCGGCGGTCTGCTCCGGCTTGCCGAAATAGCCACGCGCCAGGCCGATGCCGCCGAGGTACAGCTCCCCGGCCACGCCCAGCGGCAGCGGCGCCTCGAAGCCGTCGAGCACCTCCACCGTGGTGCCGGGCAGCGGTCGGCCGATGGGCGGCTCGTCGAGCGCTTCGGCGTGCAGGTCCAGTTCGTGCACCGTCGAATAGGTGGTGTCCTCGGTCGGCCCGTAGAGATTGACCAGGCGCCGTACCTGGGGTTGGCCACGAATCTGTCGCACCAGGTGGCCGCGCAGCGGTTCGCCGGCCAGGTTCAGCGTGCGCACTCCGCCCGGCAGGTCGCCGAGGGCGAGCAGCGCGGCGCACACCGAGGGCACGGTATTGAGCAGACTGATCTCGTCGCGGCGCGGGTAGTCCGGCAGGCTGAACAGGTTTTCCACCAAGTGCAGCGTACCGCCTTCGGCCAGGGTGCCGAACAGCTCGTAGACCGACAGGTCGAAACACACCGAGGTCGCCGCCAGTACCCCGCTCCATTCTTCGGCGGCATAGTGCTGGCCGGCCCAGCGCAGGAAGGCATGGGCACTGCCGTGCTCGATGGCGACGCCCTTGGGGCGTCCGGTGGATCCGGAGGTATAGATGATGTAGGCGAGGTGCTCGGCGCCGACCTCGCTCGCGGGCAGCGCCAGGTCGGTCGCCTGGTCGCCGCCCTCCTCCAGCGCCAGGCATGGCCGGCCCAGCGCGGCGACCCGCTCGCGGGTGCTCGCGTCGACCAGCACCAGCAGGCAGTCGGCGTCGTCGAGCATGTAGGCCACCCGTTCCTCCGGATAGGCCGGGTCCAGCGGGACGTAGCAACCGCCGGCGCGGAGCACGCCGAGCAGGCCGACCAGCAGGCCGCTGTCGCGCCGCAGGCAGACCCCGACCCGCTGCTCCGGAGCCACCCCGGCGGCGCGCAGGCGCGCGGCGAGCGCGGCGCTTTCGCGCTCCAGCTCGGCATAGCTGAGGCTGCGGTCGGCGGCGTGCACGGCGATGCGCTGCGGCGTGCGCCGCGCCTGGGCCTCGAACAGATGGTGGAGTACGCCGCGCGGCGGCGCGGCCTGGGGCTCGCTGCGCAGGGCCTGCAAACGGCGCTCTTCGTCGGCGTCCAGCCAGGGCAGCCGGCCGACGCAGGCCTGGGCGTCGACCAGGCCGCGCGCCAGGCGCGCGAGATGGCCGGCGATACGCCGCAATCCGTCGTACTGGGGATCGCGCAGAGCCAGGCCGACGCTGCCGTCCGCCGCCAGCACCAGGGCCAGCCAGCCGGGGCTGCTCGCCGTCGGCCGCGCCGCCAGCACCTGGACCGCGCAGCGCCCGGCCAGGGCGGCGCGCTCCTGGCCCTCGGCGGAGAGCTGCCGCCGGGCATCGTCGAGTTCTTCCGCCAGCCGCGCGCTACGTTCGGCGGACGACTCCAGCGCCCGGTAGGCGGAACGCAGCAGCGCGGGCGCCTGCCGCCCGCGCACCGTGATCGGTTCGGGAAAACCCAGGGTGATCTCTTCGTTGCCGTAGCGTCCCAGCAGTACCAGGAACGCCGCCAGCCAGTGCGCCGCCGGGAACGCTTGCGCGGCCGCCTCCGGCTCGACCCACTGCCAGGCGCAATGCGGGTCGCGCAAGGCGATCCGCCCCGGCAGTTCCAACCCCAGCGGGGCGCCTTGCAGGTAGCGTCGCTCCTGCGCAACCTCCGGGCGCGCTGCGCGTCCCGCGGTCAGCGCCTTGCCCGACGAAAAGCTGCGTAACGGTAAGCCATGTCGCTCCTGCATCGCTCTCCCCCTTCCGAGGCTGGGCACCGAGCGAAAAACTCTTCACGAAATGGCGACGAGTTACGAGCTAATACAACTGATAGGGTGGTGACAGGTCAGGCCGAATGATTTTCCGCCAGGATCGGGTACAGCGACGCGACCAACAGCAGCGCCATCCCTACGTTGAACACCCGCAGCCAGCGCGGATCGCGCAGCACGTTGCGCAGCATGCTGCCGAAACCGGCCCAGATTCCGATGGTCGGCGCGTTGATCAGGGCGAAGACCGTCGAGATCACCACCACGTTGGTGAAGTAGCCCTGCAACGGGGTGTAGGTGCTGATGGCGCCGACCGCCATCACCCAGGCCTTCGGGTTGACCCACTGGAACGCCGCCGCGCCCCAGTAGCTCAACGGCTTGCCACGTCCCTCCGGGTCGTTGCCGGCCGGGCCGGAGGTGGCGATCTTCCAGGCCAGGTACAGCAGGTAGGCCGCGCCGACGTAGCGCAGGATGGTGTACAGCACCGGGTAGGCCTCGAACACCGTGCCCAAGCCGAAGCCCACCGCCATCACCATGATGAAGAAGCCGCAACTGATCCCGAGGATGTGCGGGATGGAGCGGACGAAACCGAAGTTGACCCCCGAGGCCAGCAACATGGTGTTGTTCGGACCGGGCGTGACGGAGGTGACGAAGGCGAACAGGGAGAACGCCAGCAGCAGATCCACGGAGAGCGACATTCGTTCCATCCTTTGAAGTGGGTGCGGGCAAGACGTTACTCCGCTTTGCCGCCGCGCCAGCGCAACAGTTGCCGAGAAAGTTGCCGTAACACTCCACCCGTCCGCCGCCCTAGCGTTGCACTCCCCAGCGCTTCACCGTGAGGCGCTCGATGCTGCCGAACACCAGGTTCTCCACCAGCAGGCCGATCAGCACCACCACCGCCAGGCCGGCGAATACCTTGTCGGTGTACAGCTCGTTGCGGTTCTGGAAAATGTACCAGCCGAGCCCGCCCTTGCCGCTGCTCGCGCCGAACACCAGTTCCGCGGCGATCAGCGTGCGCCAGGCGAAGGCCCAGCCGATCTTCAGCCCGGCGAGAATCGACGGCAGCGCCGCCGGCACCAGGATCAGCAGGACGAAGCGCAGGCCGCGCAGGCCGTAGTTGCGCCCGGCCATGCGCAGGGTCTCCGAGACACCGAGGAAACCGGCATAGGTGTTCAGCGCCAGCGCCCAGAGCACCGAATGCACCAGCACGAAGATCAGGCTGTTCTGGCCCAGGCCGAACCAGAGCAGCGCCAGCGGCAGCAGCGCGATCGCCGGCAGCGGGTTGAACATCGCCGTGAGGGTCCCGAGCAGGTCGCGGCCCAACTGCGTGGAGACCGCCAGGCTGGTCAGAACGAAGGCCAGGACGATCCCCAGCAGGTAGCCCTTGAACAGCACCAGCAGGGAGATCCCCGCCTTGGCCGGCAGTTCGCCGCTGGCCAGGCCCTCGCCGAGGGCCCTGGCCGTCTGCAGGAAGCCTGGCAGCAGCAGGTCGTTGCCCTGGACCCGCGCCGCCAGCTCCCAGGCCAGCGCCAGCAGCGCCAGGATCAGCCCCTTGCGCAGCCAGCCCTGTTGCCAGAGACGCTGGCCCAGGGGCAGGCGCTGCTCCAGGGGGACCTCCAGCAGGGGTTCGAGCTGGATTTCGTATTCTTCGCGGACGCGCGTGACTCGACTCATCGATCGGCTCCTTTGCTCAGTGGGCCAGACGGATGTCGGCGAAGTCGAGGGTCGCGGCCACCGTCGGTTCGCCGCCCTCGTCGAACAGCAAGCGGTGGATGCGTCGCGCCGCCGCTTGCAGCGCTTCGCCACCCAGGCTGTGCAGCCCGAACGGGTGGCCATGCACTTCGGCCCGGACCCGCCCCGGGTGCGGCGACAGCAGCAGGATGCGGTTGCCCACCACCAACGCCTCCTCAATGGAATGGGTGACGAACAGCAGGGTGAAATGCACCTCTTCCCACAGGCGCAGCAGTTCTTCCTGCATCTTTCGCCGGGTCAGCGCGTCCAGCGCGGCGAACGGCTCGTCCATCAGCAGGATCTTCGGCTGCATCGCCAGCGCCCGGGCGATCGCCACCCGCGCCTTCATGCCCCCGGACAGCGTGTGCGGGTAGGCCTCGGCGAAGCCCGCCAGGCCGACCTTCTCGAGGCATTCGTCGGCGCGTCGCTCGGCCTCGTCGCGCGCCACCTGGCCGGACACCCGCAAGGGAAACAGCACGTTCTGCCGTACGGTCTTCCATGGCGGCAACTGGTCGAACTCCTGGAACACCACGATACGGTCGGGGCCGGGCGCCCTGACCGCCTGTCCCTGAAGGCGGATCTCGCCCTCGCTGGGCGTGATGAAGCCAGCCACCGCCTTGAGCAGGGTCGACTTGCCGCAGCCGGACGGGCCGAGCAGGACGAAGCGATCGGCCGGGTCGACTTCGAAGCTGACCCGCTGGGTGGCCCGCACCACGCGCGAGCGGGTGCGGTATTCGAGGCTGACTCCGTCCACCGCCAGCAGGGCGTCGGCGGGGAGCGTGGAAGGTTGGCGGGAGGCGGCGTTCATCGGCGTCTCAACTCCCCTGCAACGGCGCGCCGTCCTGGAAGAAATAGTCCTGCCAGGAAGCCGGCTTGTTGCGGATCGCACCGACCCGGTAGAGGAACTCCGCCAGCGGATAGGTGTTCTTCGGCGTGACGCTGAACTCCACCTGCGGATTGGCGATGATCTTCAGCAGCGCGGCGCGGTCGATCTTCGCCCCGGTCACCCGGATATAGGTATCGGCGGCCGCCGCCTTGTCGTTCTGGGCGAAGGCCGCCGCTTCCTTCAGCGCCTCGACGAAGGCCCGGTAGGTCTTCGGGTTGTCCTGGCGGAACTTCTCCGTGGCGAACAGCACGGTCGGCGAATTCGGCCCCAACAGCTCGTAGCTGTCGAGCACCACGTGGACCTTCGGGTTGGCCAGCGCCTGGTCCTGGAACGGCGGGTTGGAGAAATGCCCGGTCAGCTCGGTGCCGCCGGCCACCAGCGCGGCGGTGGCGTCCGGGTGCGGCAGCGCCACGGTGTACTTGTCGAGGCGGTCGAACTGCTTGTCGCCCCACTGCTTCGCCGCGGCGTACTGGAGGAAGCGCGACTGCACCGAAACCCCCACCGCCGGCACGGCGATGCGATCCCCGGCGCCGAAGTCGGCGATGCTCCTGACCCGCGGGTCGTTGCTCAGCAGGTAGTAGGGGAAGTTGCCCAGCGAGGCCACCGCCTTGACGTTCTGGCGCCCGCGGGTACGGTCCCAGATGGTCAGCAGCGGACCGACGCCGGCACCGGCGATATCGATCGCCCCGGACAGCAGTGCATCGTTGACCGCCGCGCCGCCGGACAGTTGGGTCCAGTCGACCTTGATTTGCAGGCCCTCGGCCTGGCCGTGCTTTTCGATCAGGCGCTGGTCGCGGACCACGTTGAGCAGCAGGTAGACGATGCCGAACTGCTCGGCGATGCGGATCTCGCCCTCGGCCTGCGCCGGCCGGCTGGCCAGCAGCGTGGTGGCGAGGCTCAGGCCCAGGCCGAGCGCGGCGACCAGGCGGGTGAAACGGGGAATGCGGTTCATGGAAACGCTCCTGGCGAAAAGGGGGAAGCGCGCGCCGTCGTCAGAACGGTGCGTCGCCCTGGATGGTGGTGCGGTAGAGCTTGCGCCGCAGGTGGGCCGGGCAACCGCCGGCGAGATGGATCAGCGAGCGGTTGTCCCAGAACACCAGGTCATGCGCCTGCCAGCGATGCCGGTAGATGTGCTCGGGGCGCACGCTGTGCGCATACAGCTCGGTGAGCAGTTGGGCGCTCTCGTCGGCCGGCAGGCCGACGATGCGGGTGGTGAAACCTTCGCTGACGAACAGCGCCTTGCGCCCGCTTTCCGGGTGGGTGCGCACGATCGGATGGACCACTTCGCGCACCTCGGCGAGCTGGGCGGCGCTCAGGGTCGGCCGCCAGTTACCCTCGAAGCGCGGTTCGCTGTAGCGGGTGGTATAGGAATGCGCCGCCGTGCGTCCCTCGATCGCCTTGCGCAAGGCCTCCGGCAGGCTGTCCCAGGCCTTGTGCATGTCGGCGAACAGAGTATCGCCGCCCTCCTCCGGCAGCTCCTGGGCATGCAGCATCGAGCCGAGGCTCGGCAGCTCCTTATAGGAAAGGTCGGAGTGCCAGAACTTGCCGGCATCGCCGAGACCGACGGGCTGGCCGTTCTCGACGATGTTGGAAACGATGAGGATCTCCGGATGCCCTGGGAGCAGGAACTGCTTCAGCACATGGATCTGCAACTCACCGAAGCGCCGGCTGAAGGCGATCTGCTGCGCCGGGGTGATGCGCTGCTCGCGGAACACCAGCACATGGTGGTCCAGGTGCGCCCGATGGATACGGCGGAAGTCCTCGGCGGCCAGGGGCAACCCGAGGTCGAGGCCGAGCACCTCGGCGCCGAACGCGGCATCGAGGGCACGGATCTGCAAGGGAACGTCGGCGCGCGCTGGCGCCGGAAGGGAAACGGACATCGCTGACTCCCACGCAAGCCCGGACACGCCGGGCACGAGATACCGCGCGAGGCGGCATGGATTCGGTGCGGCGCGCCGATTGGTCGGCAGGTACGCGAGAGCCTTTAATTTATTGGAATAAGAAAATTAATTTAAATACCTTTAAAGAATATAAATATGCTGCTCGGTACGGTTCGGCGTTCCTTGTAAGCACAAAAATGAATTAATAAATAAAAACTTAGTATTTATGGCTCTAAGCGGCGAAGGGATAGTCTGGCTGCCATCGAACCCGCCGCCCGAGGAATGCCTCATGGACCGCACCGACAACGTCATCGATTTCGCCCGCTACCGCTCGCGCCGCCAGGCACGCCGCCTGGGCGAAATGATGTGGGCGGTGTACGCCTGGCGGGCCGGCTACGCCGTGCCGCAACCGCCAGCCAGGCACGACGAGCGCAGCCGCCGGGCCTGACCGATGAACCTGCCCGCCAGCGATGGCGTCGCCCACCTGGAACTGGCCGCCGGCGTGCATACCGAACCCGATGATCTGATTGGCCAGCGCGTCGCCCACAACCTGCTGCGCCTGCGCGGCAAGCGCAATCTCTCGCTGGACGCTCTGGCGCGGATTTCCGGCGTCAGCCGGGCGATGCTGGCGCAGATCGAGTCCGGGCGCAGCGTGCCGTCGATCAAGGTGCTGTGCAAGATCGCCCAGGGCCTCAAGGTGTCGGTGGCAGCCTTCCTCGACGATCGCGCCTTCGCCGGCGTCGCCGTGCTGCCGGCGCAACAGAGCAAGCGCCTGGTCAGCGCCGACGGCGCCTTCACCAGCCGCGCGCTGTTCCCCTTCGATGTGGCGCGCCAGGTGGAGTTCTACGAACTGCGCCTGCGCGGCCTCGGCCAGGAAGACGCCGAAGCCCACGCCCCCGGCACCCAGGAGAACCTGGTGGTGGCGCAAGGGGTAGTGGAAGTGCGGGTCAACGAAGAGCGTTTCCTGCTCGCCACCGGCGACTCGATCCTGTTCTACGCCGACCAGCCGCACAGCTACCGCAACCCCGCCGATAGCGAAGCGCTGGCGTACCTGGTGATGACCTACCCGGAGCGCCTGGACTGACCCCGGCCTTGCTGCCATGGACGAAGAAAGGCCCGCCCGGTCATCCCGGGCGGGCCTTTTCCATCCGGCGACGGATCAGCAGGTGCAGCACATCATCGGCATGCCGTTGCAACTCATCATCATCGGCATGCCGCACTCCATCATCTTCGCCATCAGCATGCAGCAGTTCTTGAACATCTCCATGTCCATGCCCTGCATCGGCATCATCCTGCAGTGCATGGCGTCGCCCTGCATGGAGCACTCCATCATGCACTTCATCGGAGCCATGCCCATCATCGGCATGCCCATCCCCATGCCCATCGTCGGCATCATCGCCATGCAGGCCTGGGACATGCCCATCATCGCCAGGTTGCCGCACTGCATCATCATGGGCATGCCGCAGTTCATCATCATCGCCATCATCTCGGCGCTGTTGCGGAACTGGCCCATGTCCATGCCCATCGCCGGCATCATCTTGCACAGCATGCCGTCGTCCATCGTCTCGCACTGCATGCTCGCCATCATCATCGGCATGCCCATCATGGGCATCATCGGCATGGCGGCATTCATGTTCATCGGCATCTGCATGGCATTCATCATGGCGGTAACTCCTGTAGGCGAAGCGGGGGTAAGTGCGACTGGGGCCGATTCTAGGCAGCGCCGGCGCACCGGCAAGATGCCGGTGCAACAGCCGCGCCGGGCGCTGCATGGCGGCTAGCGGCGAGGCAGCGAAGGCGTTCGGCGCAATGACAGCGGATTCCGCTGCATGACGGAGGAGCGCATCGTCGCGACAGGTATTTCGACGCGATGGATATTCGAATCGGGCCTATCCAAATAACCCAAGTGAATAAACGTTCTAAGACCCGTCGCGTTTTTTGCCTCGCCCGGCGCCGCCCCTCTATTCCGCCGCTTTCCGGCGTTCGGACGATGCCCTGGGGAAACCGCGCGGGCCGACGCGGAACGCGTGCGCGGCATTGCCCCAGGCCAGCGCCGCGGCCAGGCCGATCAGCGGCAGCAGGGTCCAGGGCAGCATCTCGCTGCCCCAGCGCTGCAACACCATGCCGCCCAACGCTCCGCCGCCGGCGATGGCCAGGTTCCAGGCCACCACGATCATCGACTGGGCCAGGTCGGCGCCCTCCCCGGCGGCGTCCGCCGAAGCGGTCTGCAGCAGCGTCGCCGCGCCACCGAACGTCAGCCCCCAGAGGGCCAGGCCGGCGAACGCCAGCCAGCTCCAGCGAGCGCCCAGGCACAGCGCCAGCGCCGCCACGGCGAACAGCGCCAGGCTGGCCAGGACCATCCGCCGCAGGTGCCGGTCGACCAGCGCGCCGACCAGCCAGATTCCCACCACCGCGGCGCTGCCGAATACCAGCAGGGCCAGGTCCACCGA
>NZ_SCND01000509.1:0-3283 GCF_005503585.1 Pseudomonas sp. 2VD | reverse complement strand
GTATTCGAGGTCGTATTCCACGCGTTTCTTGATCTTGTGCAGGGTGTCGGTCTCACCGCGGTAGCCGTTGATCTGCGCCCAGCCGGTGATGCCGGGCTTGACCCGGTGGCGCGAGCTGTATTCGCTGACCGCTTCCTCGAAGGGAATGCCGGCGGCCTTGGTCGCCGTGGCGTGGGGGCGCGGACCGACCATCGACATGCTGCCGGCGAGCACGTTGAACAGCTGCGGCAGCTCGTCGATGCTGGTCTTGCGGATGAAGCGGCCGACCCGGGTGATGCGGTCGTCGTCGCGGGTGGTCTGGCGTTCGGCGTTGGCGTCGGTCCTTTCCGTGTACATCGAGCGGAACTTGAAGACCCAGATCAGCCGGTTGTTGTAGCCGTAGCGTTTCTGCCGGAACAGCACCGGCCCCTTGGAGTCGAGCCTGATCGCCAGGGCCACCAGGGCCATCAGCGGGGCGAAGAGGACCAGCGCGATGCTCGCCAGGACCAGGTCCTCGCAGCGCTTGATCAGCGGCGACCAGCCGCGCAGCGGCAGCTCGGACGCGTTGAACATGGGGATCCCGGAGACATCGACGATGCGGTTGTGGGCATGCCGGAAGGCAGCCATGTCCGGCACCAGCAGGACGTTCACCGGCAATTGCCGCAGGCGGTGGACGATGGCGCCGATGCGCCCCTCGGCGAACCAGGGCAGGGCGACCAGCACCTGGTCGACCTGTTCCTGGCGGATCAGCTTCTCCAGGTCCTTGGTGTTGCCCAGCAGCGGCAGCGAGTTGTAGTTCTCCGGGACCCGCTCGGAGCGGTCGTCGATGAAGCCGATGATGCCGGAGCGGATGTCGTGGTTGCGTACCAGGTATTCGGCCAGGTGCATGCCGCTCTCGGTGAAGCCGAGGATCACCGTGCGTTGCAGGTACATGCCGCGTTTCATCCAGGCCCGGTACAGGCGCAGCACCAGCAGGCGCTGCACGCCGAACAGCAGCAGGCTGCCGGTGAACCAGAAGATCACCAGCTTGCTGCTGAGGTAGGGAAACAGGCCCAGGCCCTGGTACATGAACAACAGCAGGCAGAACGCCGAGGCCCAGGCGAAGAACATGATGCGGAAGCGCAGGCGGTTGCTGAAGATATCGTCGGAGTAGACGTCCAGTGCCTGGAACATGATCACCGTGAGCGCGCCGAAGAACAGCAGCAGCCCGAGCATGTTGCTGCGCAGCTCCACGGGAACCAGGCCGGGGTAGTACAGCAGGAACAGCGCCGGGGCGATGGCGGTGAGCGCGTGTACCAGTTTGGTCGCGACCAGGAAGTACTCGATGAATCCAGCCCGTGTCAGCGACAGGCTATCTACCGACTTCGAATGCATGTTGTTTGCTCTGCCGATCACGGGCAGTCCATTGAGTGGATAGGGAAGAGCAAGGCGGTGAAGCGTCAATTTAGTGACTATTTTTCATTTGCCACGCGGTTTAGTCATTTTCCCGTCGAATAGGTTCATTCGTCGATAGTGGCTTTGTGATAGCTATCTTAGCATTCCCAGGGAAATATCCGTAGTCTGGGTAAGTTTTTTTAGTCAATTTATTGACGTATTTCTGGCGCCAAACTTTTATCCAAACAGTAGACGAGGAAATCTGACGCCGCCAATCCGCGAGCGCTCTGGCCTGGGAAGCGAAGCGGGGTGAAAGGTGAGGGCAGGCCGCTCGGTCAGGTGGCTAGCCGCCGGTTCGAAGACCCGCCTGTCCACTGGCGCTGCGGGCTGCCTGGGCAGGATGCGCCTGCGGTTCCATGACGCAGGTTGGCCGTTCGAGCGTGCCGGTCCGACCTGGGGGGCTTGGCGGACGTTGTCCGTTGCCCTCGTCGAAGGCGGAATAGGTTCGGGCCCGCGGCGTGCGCGGACGGCTCTACCAGAACCAGCCGCCGCGCGACAGCTCCTGCTGGCAACTGCGGTACTGGGCGCCGAACAGCGAGGCGCGGGACTGGACCTTCTGCGAGACGTTCTTCAGCCATGGCTTGGCGTCGTAGCTGCGGTTGCGGTAGCCGCCCCAGCCCTCGTGGTAGTTCAGGTACTGGCCGTAGGCGTCCCACTTGGAGACGCCGTTGACCCGTTGGCTCTTCTGGATGTACCAGCCCATGAAGTCCAGGGCGTCGGCGAAGTCGTCGCGGCTGGCGCCCCAGCCGCCGGCCTCGCGCTTGTAGTCGGCCCAGGTCTCGTCCCGGCCCCAGGGGATGAAACCGAGGAAGTAGTAGCGCGGCGGCAGGGCGTCGTGCTTGAAGGACGATTCCTGGTACATCATCGCCATCGGCACCTGGACCGGCGCGCCCCAGCGCTGCTGCATCTTCAGCGCCGCCTCGTGCCATTTCGGTTTTTCGCGGAAGATCTCGCAGAGGTTATCGGGATTGGCGGGGGGCTTGGTGGCGCAGCCGGCAAGAGCCAGGAGCAGGGCCGGCATCGAGAGCCGCAGCATGAAAGGGGTCCTTTGGCAGACGTCTGGGTCGCTTAACGCTGGCGCTTTATACCCGCTTTCCGGCACTCCATGCATCCCCAGGCCGATTCCCTGCCTGCGGGGGGCGTCGGCGCTTCCTCAGGTCGGCCTGGGCGTCTCGGCCTGGCTGGGGGCTCCCTCCAGGCGCGGCCCCCAGTCCTCGACCTGGCCTTTTTCCAGGCGCCGCTCCAGGGTGCGCCGCCAGGATGGCGTCAGCGGCAGCGCCAGGCACTGGCGCAGCAGCTCGGCGTCGGCCCGCCTGTCGAACAGCACCACGGACAGTCGCAACAG
This sequence comes from Pseudomonas sp. 2VD, assembly GCF_005503585.1. Lineage (NCBI taxonomy): Bacteria > Pseudomonadati > Pseudomonadota > Gammaproteobacteria > Pseudomonadales > Pseudomonadaceae > Pseudomonas > Pseudomonas sp. 2VD. Next base: position 525 of record NZ_SCND01000509.1, on the reverse strand, counting down.
CGACCAGTCCGGATGGCGCCGCTCGACCAGTTGCAGGATATCGCCAGCCGCCACCACGCCTTCCTCCAGCACCCGGTAGTACCAGCCGGTGCGCCCGGACTCCTGCACCCGCAGGGACATCCCGGCGACCTCGAAGCGGTCGTTGAGCTTCCAGCAGGGCATGCGCCCCTGGGACACCTCGAGCAGCGCGGTCCCGGCCCGCACGCGGTCGCCGAGGCAGACGTCGGCTTCGCTCCAGCCGCTGGTGCTGAAGTTCTCGCCGAAGGCGCCCGCCTGCATCAGCAGGGGGTGTTCGCCCAGTTCGGCGATCCAGGCGGCGTAGTGTTCGCGTGGGTAATGGTGGATCGCTTTCTCGACGCCGCCATGGACGCGCAGGTCGCCCTGTTCGTCGCCCTCCAGGCCGACGGGGGTGACCCTGAGCGCACCGTCGCGCGGAGACTTGGCGATGCCGCTGCGCGAGCCGGGGCGGGTGAAGGGCCGGGCGCGGCCGGTGAGAAGGGCATCCAGGGGTAGGGCAGGCAGGGG
>NZ_SCND01000508.1:0-3295 GCF_005503585.1 Pseudomonas sp. 2VD | reverse complement strand
GCCCCTCCCCCAATAGTCCCCGCGACCAATCGTCAGCCCCTCATCCCACCGTCCCGCGACACCAACGAATCCACCTTAAACCCACGCCCAGCAAGGCCTATAGCGCTAATCACAGACGCCCTTGACCTCAACTTAACTTGAGGTTTTATAGTCCCCGCTGCGGTCATACCGCCCCGTTTCCCCAGGACCACGAACCGCCCCCACGGCCGCTTCGCGGCGCCGGATGGCGACCAGCACAAGGAACGACCCATGCAGCGCTTCATCGATAACTCGCTCGAAAGCAACTGGCTCTGGCTGACCGCCCGGATCTGCCTGGCCCTGATGTTCGTCGCCTCGGGACTGGCGAAGCTGTTCGACTATCAGGCCAGCCTGGAGGAAATGCGCGCCGCCGGCCTGGAGCCGGCCTGGCTGTTCAACATCGCCACCGCCGTGACCCTGCTGGCCGGCTCCGCGCTGGTCCTGCTGGACCGCAAGCTATGGCTCGGCGCCGGGGCGCTGGCGGTGTTCCTGCTGCTGACCATCCTCATCGTCCACACCTTCTGGAGCAAGACCGGCGTCGAAGCCAAGCTGGCGATGTTCTTCGCCCTCGAGCACATCGCGGTGATCGGCGGCCTGATCGCCACGGCCATCGCCAGCGCGCAACGCCAGCGGCTGCGCCAGGACGTCTCCGTGGCCGCCACCTACCAGAAGGCCTGAGGCGATCATGCAGAAACCCGTCCTGATCGCCAGTGCCGCGCTCATCTGCGCGGCGGTTATCGGCATCGCCGTCTACGCCACCGGCTCGGCGAAGAAAGACGCCGGCGGTTTCGCCGGCTACCCGCCGGTGAAGGTCGCCCTCGCCTCGGTGGAGCGGCGGGTGGTGCCGCGCGTCTTCGATGGCGTCGGCGAGCTGGAGGCCGGTCGCCAGGTCCAGGTGGCCGCCGAAGCGGCAGGACGGATCACCCGCATCGCCTTCGAATCGGGCCAGCAGGTGCAGCAAGGGCAGTTGCTGGTGCAACTCAACGACGCGGTGGAACAGGCCGAGCTGATCCGTCTCAAGGCGCAGTTGCGCAATGCCGAGATCCTCCATGCCCGTGCGCGCAAGCTGGTAGAGCGCAACGTCGCCTCGCAGGAACAGCTGGACAACGCCGTCGCCGCCCGCGACATGGCGCTCGGCGCGGTGCGCCAGACCCAGGCGCTGATCGACCAGAAGGCGATCCGCGCGCCCTTCTCCGGCCAGCTCGGCATCCGCCGCGTGCACCTCGGCCAGTACCTCGGCGTCGCCGAGCCGGTGGCCAGCCTGGTGGATGCGCGGACCCTGAAAAGCAATTTCTCCCTGGACGAAAGCACCAGCCCCGAGCTGAAGCTCGGCCAGCCCCTCGAGGTCCTGGTCGACGCCTATCCGGGGCGCAGCTTCCCGGCGCGCATCAGCGCCATCGACCCGCTGATCGGCAAGTCGCGCACGGTGCAGGTCCAGGCCTTGCTGGACAACCCCGAAGGCCTGCTCGCCGCCGGCATGTTCGCCAGCATCCGGGTCTCGCGCAAAGCCGACGCGCCGTCGCTGAGCGTGCCGGAAACCGCGGTCACCTATACCGCCTACGGCGACACCGTGTTCGTCGCCCACCAGGAAGGCGACCGGCCGCTCAGCGCCAAGCGCGTCTCGGTGCGGATCGGCGAGCGCTGGGACGGTCGCGTGGAAATCCTCCAGGGCCTCGCCGAGGGCGACCGGGTAGTGACTTCCGGGCAGATCAACCTGAGCGACGGGATGGCCGTGGAACCGGTCAAGGAAGACACCCTGAGCAGCGCCGCGCCCCCCGTGCCGGTCGCCGGCCGCTGAAGGAACCCCGCGATGACCTTTACCGACCTGTTCGTCCGCCGGCCGGTGCTGGCGCTGGTGGTCAGCACGCTGATCCTGCTGCTCGGCCTGTTCTCCCTGGGCAAGCTGCCGATCCGCCAGTACCCGCTGCTGGAAAGCTCGACCATCACCGTCACCACCGAGTACCCCGGCGCCTCCGCCGATCTCATGCAGGGCTTCGTCACCCAGCCGATCGCCCAGGCGGTGTCGTCGGTGGAGGGCATCGACTACCTTTCCTCGACCTCGGTGCAGGGGCGTAGCGTGGTGACCATCCGCATGCTGCTCAACCGCGATTCGACCCAGGCGATGACCGAGACCATGGCCAAGGTCAACTCGGTGCGCTACAAGCTGCCCGAGCGTGCCTACGACTCGGTGATCGAACGCTCTTCCGGCGAGACCACCGCGGTAGCCTACGTCGGCTTTTCCAGCAAGACCCTGCCGATCCCGGCGTTGACCGACTACCTGTCGCGGGTGGTCGAGCCGATGTTCTCTTCCATCGACGGCGTGGCCAAGGTCCAGACCTTTGGCGGCCAGCGCCTGGCCATGCGCCTCTGGCTCGACGCCGACCGCCTCGCCGGGCGCGGCCTGACCGCCTCCGACGTGGCCGAGGCGATCCGCCGCAACAACTACCAGGCGGCGCCGGGGATGGTGAAGGGGCAGTACGTGCTGTCCAACGTGCGGGTCAACACCGACCTGACCAACGTCGACGACTTCCGCGAGATGGTCATCCGCAACGATGGCAACGGCCTGGTGCGCCTGCGCGACGTCGGTACCGTCGAACTGGGCGCCGCGGCCACCGAGACCAGCGCACTGATGGACGGCGACCCGGCGGTGCACCTGGGGTTGTTCCCGACGCCCACCGGCAACCCGCTGGTGATCGTCGACGGCATCCGCAAGCTGCTGCCGGAGATCCAGAAGACCCTGCCGCCGGATGTCCGCGTCGACCTCGCCTACGAGACTTCGCGCTTCATCCAGGCCTCCATCGACGAGGTGGTGCGGACCCTGGTGGAAGCGCTGCTGATCGTGGTGCTGGTGATCTACCTCTGCCTCGGCTCGCTGCGCAGCGTGCTGATCCCGGTGGCGACCATTCCCCTGTCGATGCTCGGCGCCGCCGCGCTGATGCTGGCCTTCGGCTTCAGCGTCAACCTGCTGACCCTGCTGGCGATGGTGCTGGCCATCGGGCTGGTGGTGGACGACGCCATCGTGGTGGTGGAGAACGTCCACCGCCACATCGAGGAAGGCAAGTCGCCGGTGGCGGCGGCGCTGATCGGCGCCCGCGAAGTGGCCGGCCCGGTGATCGCCATGACCATCACCCTGGCCGCCGTGTACACCCCCATCGGCCTGATGGGCGGCCTCACCGGCGCGCTGTTCCGCGAGTTCGCCCTGACCCTGGCGGGCGCGGTGATCGTGTCCGGGGTGGTGGCGCTGACCCTGTCGCCGGTGATGAGTTCGCTGCTGCTC
>NZ_SCND01000507.1:0-3342 GCF_005503585.1 Pseudomonas sp. 2VD | reverse complement strand
GGTGGGGGTGGGGGGGGGGGGGAGGTGGGGGGAGGGGGGGGGGGTGGGGGGGTGGGGGGGGGGGGGGGGGGAGGGAGGGGTGGGGTGTGGGCGGCCTCCGTCGGGGGGGGTGGGGGTCAGGCGGATGGCGGCACGTAGCCGTCGGCCTTGGCGTAGTCCTCGCCGGAGAGGAACTTGTCCATCTCCTGCTGGAGGAACTTGCGGTCCTCGGCGTTCATCATGTTCAGGCGACGCTCGTTGATCAGCATGGTCTGGTGCTTCTGCCACTCGTCCCAGGCCTTGCGCGACACGTTGTTGTAGATGTCCTCGCCCTTCGCGCCCGGATACGGCGGGCGGTCGAGGCCGGGCAGCTCTTCGTGGTACTTGCGGCACATCACGGTGCGGCTCATGGTCGTTCTCCTGCAGTTGCCGCCGGGCCCGCGGGCCCGGCATTCACGCGGCCGTGCCGCGTCCGAGTTCCTGTTCTGCGCGCTTGAGCAGCTTCTTCACCGGAGCGGCGAGGCCCAGGCGCGGCGGGGTGGCGAGGTTATACCAGAGCCAGTCGCCCTCGGCCACGGCGCGCGGAGCGCCTTCCACCGCCACCAGCCAGGGCTCGATGGCGAGCTGGAAATGACTGAAGGTATGGGTCAGGCCGCTCAGTTCGCGGCGCTCGCCGAGGGCCAGGGAATGGCGCGCGGCGAGCGGTTCGAGGCCGTCGAGGTCGTCCAGTTCAGGGAGGCTCCAGAGCCCGCCCCAGAGTCCGCTGGAAGGCCGCCGGTAGAGCAGTATGGCGCCGTCGCGGTTGGCCAGGATCGGCATCAGCGTGCGCTTCTGCGGCAACGCCTTGCGCGGCTTGGGCTGCGGATAATCGGCTTCGCGGCCGAGCAGGTGCGCGCGGCAGCCGGAGACCAGCGGGCAAAGCAGGCAACTGGGCTTGCTGCGCGTGCAGAGGGTAGCGCCGAGGTCCATCATCGCCTGGGTGTAGTGGTTGACCCGTGCGTGCGGGGTGAAGCGTTCGGCGGCCTCCCACAGCGCCCTGGCCACCTTCGGTTCGCCGGGATAGCCGTCCTGCGCCAGGTAGCGCGCCAGTACGCGCTTGACGTTGCCGTCGAGGATCGGGGCGCGCAGGCCCATCGACAGGCTGGCGATGGCTCCAGCGGTGGAGCGGCCGATGCCGGGCAGTTCGGCGAGTTGCTCGACGTCGCGGGGGAACTCCCCGGCATGCCGCTCGACCACGATCTGCGCGGTCTTGTGCAGGTTGCGCGCACGGCTGTAGTAGCCGAGCCCGGTCCACAGGTGCAGGACTTCGTCCTCGGCCGCCGCGGCCAGTGCCTCGACGTCGGGCAACGCTGCCATGAAACGGTCGAAGTAACCGAGCACGGTGCTGACCTGGGTCTGTTGCAGCATGATTTCCGAGACCCACACCCGGTAGGGGGTGATGCCCTGCTGCCAGGGCAGGTCCTTACGACCGTGACGGTCGTACCAGTCGAGGACCGCGCCGTTGAAGCCTTCAGGTGTCATTTGCGGTTGAACAGCCCTTTGAGTGCGTCTTTCAGCTCCGGACTGACCTTGTCGCCGAGCTTCTCTTCGAGTTTTTCGTTGAGGCGATTGCCGGCCAGTTTCGCGGCGACCTTGCCCAGGCCTTCCTTGTCCAGGCGGCAGGCCTTGGCGCCGAGTTCCAGCGGGCCGCGGCAGAGCAGCGGCCATTCGATGCCGGCGTAGCGCTGGTTGACCTGGCAGGCCGGGTCCGGCATGTCGCTCTTGTCGCCCTGGATCTCCACGCCGATGCGATAGTCCATGCCCAGCACGCGCAGGTCGATATCGCCGTGGCCGCTGACCGCCAGGCCGGGAATGGCGACCTTCAGGTCAGGGTTGCTGGCCACGCCGTTGGTGAAGTTCAGGCTGCCCTTGAGCTCGCGGAAAGGCGTGTCCTTGCCGCCGTGGGTACCGGCAAGGGCCTTGCGGTTGAGGGTAGCGATGCCCTGGCAGAGCTGTTGTTCCAGGTTGGCGTCGAGCAGCACGCCGTTGATCAGGCTGAAGCGTGCGCTGCCGTTGAGATGGTCGATCCAGGACTTCTCGCTGTTGCCGCTGGTGCGGATGTCGGCGTCGAGGTCGAGCAGCCCCTTCACCGGCGGTTTCTTGCCCTGGGCTTCGAGCAAGCGCTCCACCGGCACGTTGGCGATGTGCTTGGTGGCGGTCAACACGGCGCTGTCCTGGCGTACGTCGAGGTTGGCCTTGGCGTTGAAGCGGCCGTTGTACAGCCCGCCGCGCATGTCGTCGAGGCTGATCACGCCGCCCTGGCCACGCAGCTTCAGGCTGGCGTCGTCGATCGGCAGCTTCTCGACGGTCAGCCGACCGAAGTTCAGCGCCACGTCCAGGTCGAGCTTGCGCAGGGTCGCCATGGGCAGCAACGGCGCGTCGCTCCAGGCCTGCCTGGTCGGTTTTTCCGGTAGCGGCGTGTTGCCCTGGGCGGCACTGGCCACGGTGGCGTCGACTTCCGCCTTGCGCGTGGCGCTGGCGGCATCCTGGGCCTGCTTGGCCTTGGCCGGCAGGTAGCGGTCGAGGTCGAGCTTGTCGCCCTTGAGCTGGGCGCGCAGCGATTGCCTGGCGAAATCGGCGATGCCGAAGCGGCCGCTGAAGGCGGTGTCGTCCAGACCCAGCTTGAGGTCTTCGAGATTCAGGCTGTTGCGGCTGCCGGCCAGGCGGGTGTTCAGCTCGAACTTGCCGAGGGTGTTGGCGTCGGCCATGGCCGGCAGGGTCACACCGATGCCGGCGAGGAACTCGCGCAGGTTCATCGGCGCGATCGACAGGCCGCCGCTGAACTTGGCGTCCTTGTCCAGCTCGCGGGCCTTCAGTTCGCCGAGGGCGCGCAACTGGTTGACGCTCAGCTTCAGACCGTTCCACTCGGCGATCTGCGCCGACTGGTCGAGCAGCAACTGGCCCTGGGCGGAGAAGGTGGCGGTCTTGCCTTGCAGCGGCTCGCCCGAGGCCTCGCCGGAGAGCCTGGCGTCTTCCAACTGGTAGCGCCTGAGCGCGGTGTCGAAGCGCAGGTTGCCGGTCAGCTCGGTCTTGACCCGCACCACCGGCTGGTTGGTGCCGAGGTAGGCGTTGAGCTTCAGCGGAATGCTGCTGCCTTCGCGAATGGCGCCGGTACTCAGCTCGATGCCCTCGACGTTGTACTGCTTGCCGCTGGCTTCGTCGGTGTAGGTGACGCGGGCGTTGTTGACGTTGAGGCTGTCGATGTCGAGCTTGATCGGGGTGCGCGGGCTGTCGTTCTGCGGCGCCTGCTCGGGTGCCTGCGCCTGGGCGCCCTTGCCGTCCGCTGCCGGCGGGGTGGCGGAAGGAGCGGACGGGGCCTGGGGC
>NZ_SCND01000506.1:0-3358 GCF_005503585.1 Pseudomonas sp. 2VD | reverse complement strand
AACAGGTTGTACAGCTCAAGGCCGAGGGTCAGGTCCGGCCGTACCCGCCAGCCCAGGTTGGCGTCGACCACCGTGTAGCCGGGCAGGCTGGCCTGGTTGGCGGCGTCGGCGTAGCGCCGGTCGACGTAGCGCAGCCCGGCGCCGACGCGCAGGGTCTCGGCGAAGGACTTGTCCAGCCAGAGGTTGGCGGTGCGCCGTGGCACGTTCCTGGGGCGGTTGCCGTTGCGCGAGTAGGTCTGCTTGTCGATCGTTTCGTCGAAGTCGTCGTATTCGGCACGCACCAGCGCGGCGTTCGCTGACAGCCGCCAGTCCTGGGCCAGGTTCAGTTCCAGGCTGGCCTCCAGGCCGTCCGAACTCTGCTGGCCGACCTGCTGCGCGTCGTGCGGCGGCAGCGGGTTGGCGCTGAGCAGCTTCTTCTTGACGATATGGTAGGCGGCCAGGGTCCATTCGCCGCGACCGTCCGGGAACAGTTGCTTGAGGCCGACCTCGGTCTGCTTCGAGTGGGTCAGGTCCATTTGCTGCTGGGCCGCGTTGAGGGTGATCAGGTTGCTCACACCGTCTTCGCTGGTGGAGTACTGGCCGTACAGCGACAGTTCCGGGGTCAGCGCGAAGACCAGCCCGGCGCGCCAGTTGCCGCCCTGCAGGCTGCGGTCGCTGCGGGTGCCGGTGAGCAGGTCGTCGCGGTCGATATGGTTCTGGTCGCGGCGCACCCCGGTCACCAGCGACAGGCGCTCGTTGAGCTGCAGGCGGTTCTCGGCGAACAGGGCGAAGGTGCGGGTCTGGCTGCGCGAGTGCGGCCGGTAGGGCGAGCGGCTTTCGAAGTAGCCGGGCGCGGGATGCCAGGGGTCGATGTAGTCGCCGCCGACATCGGTATAGGGCGAGTTGTTGCTCAGGCGGAAGCGGATGCGGTTGTACTCGGCGCCGACCAGGGTGCGGCTGTCGAGGCCGAACAGGGCGTGCTGGAAGGCGAAGGTCTGGCGGTCGCCGATCTGCTCCTGCTCGTGGCTGATGCGCAGGTAGTCCCTGCGCAACAGCTCTTCGCGCGGGACGTCCCATTCGTAGGTTTCGGCGTTGCGCCAGTGACGGCGGGCCTTGATGTAGTACAGCTGGTTGCTCGCGGTGACGCTGTCGGAAAGGCTCCAGTCGCTGGTCAGGCGGGTCCACTGGTCGTTGTAGCGCTGCACGTCGTTGCGCACGTTGTAGTTCTTCTCGCGCAGGCGCTTGTGGTACTTGCCGCCGACCAGCGGGGTGCCGAAGTCGTTCATCGGCTCCTGGTCGCCATAGTCGTGGGCGAGGGTGAAGGCCAGATCGTCGCTGGCCTGCCAGCGCAGCGCCGCGCTGATGCCCAGGTTGCGCGAGTCGCCACGGTCGATCCAGCCGTGGCTCTGCTGCTGGTTCAGGTTGAGCCGGTAGCTGAGGCTGTCGGTCAGCGAGCCGCCGCTGTCCAGGGCCAACTGGCGGTTGTCGTAGGAGCCGTAGCCGAGGTGCAGGTGGTTGCGGATCTCGCCGGCGAAAGGCTTCTTCGGCACCACGTTGATCACCGCGCCGGTGGCGCCTTCGCCGTACAGCACCGAGGCCGGGCCGCGGATCACGTCGATGCGCTCGACCATCCACGGATCGCTGGGGAAGTTCACCGTGCCCATGCCGGTGTACAGGCGCGTGCCGTCGAACAGTTGCATCACCGATGCGTGGCCGCTGAAGCCGCGCGCCGAGAGGCCGGTACCGCCATCTCCGGGGGTGCCGATGAAGCTGATGCCGGGGCTGCGGGTGACGGCGGCCTGGACGCTGGGGTTGTTGCGTCGGCGAACTTCCTCGCCGCTGATGCTGCTGGTGCTCGCCGGGGTGTCCAGGGCGCTGAGGCCCAGGCGCGAACCGGCACTGACCGGCGTGGCGAGGTCGATGTGGTCGAGTTCGGCGGGGTCCTGGCGAACGCTGACCAACTGGCTGGGCAGGGCGAGGGCGGCTTCCTCGGTTTCGGCGAGGGCGGGCGGTACCAGCAGCAGGCTGGTGGATAGGCCGAGGGCGAAAGGCTCGGTGCGCAAACGGCTGAAGCGGGGCATGGGCGTTCCATCTCATGACCGGGCAGGACGGAACGCGCAGGAAATCGCAGGCGCGACAGCGCCTCGAACAACCGGCTCGCTCCCGCCCACCGCGGGTGTGCCAACAGGGCGTTGCAGGCCGGTCTCCGGGCTTGCGAGGGTCGTGAAATCCTCGCCTTCCCATGCCGGAGCACAGTGGCCTGAAGAGGATTTCGCTCGCTTACCGTTGCGGGGGCAGCGCCGGACTGATCACCGAAGTGACGCACCGGCTTCCCGTTTCACCTCCTGCGCGGCGGCAGGAGGCACCTGGAACGGGCCGGATGGGAACATCCGCACCGTTTCCAGTCAAGCCTTGAACGATCTGGATTGAATAAAATGTTATACTATAACAATTCTCCCGTGCAGTCTTTCTTCGCCGGACCCCACGCCCTGGCGCAGCTTCCCGGGTCATCACATTTTCTTCACGCCGGCCTGCTATGCTGCCGGCCTTCCTTGGGGAGTAGCCTGCCGTCACCCGTTGACGGCGCGCTGGTCAACATTCTTGGCAACCCGCCATGGCCAGCGCATCCATCCGGATTGGTGAGACCAACGACATTCCTGCGCCGAAGCCGGGCCGCGGGGTCATGTCGTTGACTCATGCCCGGCTGGAGTATCCGCGTGAATCCCGTTTCCCTGATCTTCCTCGCCTTCGCCATGTCCACCGATGCCTTCGCCGCGGCCATCGGCAAGGGCTCCAGCCTGGATCGGCCGCGCCTGTCGGAGGCGCTGCGCACCGGGATAATCTTCGGCGTGATCGAGGCGATCACCCCTCTGGTCGGCTGGCTGCTTGGCCAGGCCGCCAGCCAGTTCGTCGCCGACTGGGACCACTGGATCGCCTTCGTCCTGCTGGTGCTGCTCGGCCTGCACATGATCCACAACGGCCTGCGCGCGGATCATGCGACGGAACAGGAAAAGCCCGGCCAGCATTCGTTCTGGATTCTCGCGGTGACGGCGCTGGCCACCAGCATCGACGCGCTGGCGGTGGGCGTCGGCCTGGCCTTCGTCGACGTCAACATCTTCCTCGCCGCTGGCGCCATCGGCCTGGCCACCATGACCATGGTCACCCTCGGCACCATGCTCGGCCGGGCGCTCGGCGCAGTGACCGGCAAGCGCGCGGAGATGGTCGGCGGGGTGGTGCTGATCCTGGTCGGTGCGACCATTCTCTACGAGCATCTCAGCGCGGCGTGAGCGGCATCGGAGACGGGGCGGGACAGGTCGCGGCGAGTGGGTGGGCGTTCGCTTCAGGCGCTTTCCCAATCGCGGATTGCCGCCAGCAGCGC
>NZ_SCND01000505.1:0-3370 GCF_005503585.1 Pseudomonas sp. 2VD | reverse complement strand
CCCCCAGGCCGCCCACCAGCGCCAGCGCCCAAGGCGCCCGGCGAACAGCCAGAGCAGCAGGGCAACCGCCAGGAACGACAGCCAGAACCCCGCCTGCAGGCTGGCCAGCGGCTCGACCAGCAAGACCAGCACCAGCGTTCCCAGCAGCGGGGTCAGCAAGCCCAGGTGGCGGAAACGCAGGCGCCAGACCAGCGCCAGGCTGACCATCAGGCAAGCACGCCGCACCGGGACCTCGAAACCCGCCATCAACCCGTAGCTCCAGGCACCAAGCAAACCCAGGGCGCAGGCACAGGGCAGCCAGGGCAAGCGCCGCGGCCAGCAGCCCAGGCGATGCAAGGCCGCCACCAGGCCATAGAGCATCCCTGCCAGCAACGAGATATGCGAACCGGAGATGACCATCAGATGCACGGTGCCGGTGTCCTGGAACATTCGCCACTCGGCCGCGCTCAATCCCGAGCCATCCCCCAGCACCAGCGCCGCCAGGGCGGCGCCGCGCCCCTGTGCGTCGACCGCCAGCAGGCGCTGGCGCCAGGCATCGCGCCAGGCATCCAGGCCGCTGGCCGGCTGCAGGCGTTGGCCCGCCTTCACCGTGCCCACAGCACCGACCCGCTGCGCCAACAACCAGGCCTCGTAGTCGAAACCCGCCGCGTTCACCAGGCCGCGGGGGCGTTTCAGGGTCACCGCCAGGCGCCAGCGTTCGCCGCCCATCAGCGGCGGCGCGCCGCGCCAGCTCAGGCGCAGACGCTCGGGAAGAAGCACGCCCCGCGCAGCGCTGACCTCCTCCAGCCGGAAGCGCGTGACGCCCTCGCCGCTCGCCGGCAGATCGACCACACGCCCCTCCAGCCAAAGGGTGCGACCATCCAGCTCGGCGGCCAGGCGTCCGTCCAGGGCGACTTGCGCCGAGCCGCAGGCCCAGGCGAACCCGAGCAGGAACAACCCCAGCCAGTACAGCCGGCCGAACAGCAGCAACAGTCCGGCGGCGGCCATGCCCAGCAGCCAGCCGACCGACGGCAATTCCGCCAGGAAGCGCAGGGCCAGCAGCCCCGCGGCGAGAGCTGGCAATCCCAGGCGCATGAACGGTTCCTCCCATCCCCGTGGCGTGCCCTCCGCTCCCCGACATGTCACATGGGGTCATACAATGGGCAACGAAATCCTGTCATCTTGCTTGGCATAATACGCAAGCCTATATCCACTGAGAGCCCACATGCCGCGTCGCCTGTTCAAGCGCTACATGCCCGATCCGGAAAGCATCCGCTCGCAGAAGTCGCTGCGCTTTCTCGGCAAGTTGACGCACGATCCCAACCTTTGGCATCTCAATCGCCACTCGGTATCGCGCGCCATGGCCGCCGGGCTGTTCGCCGCCTTCATCCCGATGCCGATGCAGATGCTGCTGGCGGCCGGTCTGGCGGTGTGGATTCGCAGCAATCTGCCAATCTCCGTCGGATTGGTCTGGCTGACCAATCCGATCACGATGCCCCCGGTCTTCTATTGCACCTACAAGCTGGGCGCCTGGTTGATGCAGGTGCCGCCGCGCACCCTGCCGGACCATCTCACCTGGGAATGGATCAGCCAGGAGCTGTCCAGCCTCTGGCAGCCCTTCCTGCTCGGTTCGGTGGTGTGCGGCATCATCGCCGCCATCCTCGGCTACGCGCTGACGATGCTCTACTGGCGCTGGTGGGTGCAGCGCAGTTGGAGCCGACGCTGCCGGCAACGTCGCGAACGGGTCGCCGCGAAGTGATCCGCCGGACATGAAAAAGCCGCCTCGAAGGCGGCTTTTTCGTGGGCCTTGTCCGCCCCGTGCAGGGACTGGCGCTCACTCGTAGCGCAGCGACTCGGCCGGTTGTGTCCGCGCCGCGCGCCAGGATGGGTACAGGGTGGCGAGGAAGCTCATCAGCAATGCAGCGCTGCAGATCAGCACCACGTCCAGCACCTGCAGGTCGGAAGGCAGGTAGTTGATGAAGTACACGTCCGAGCTGAAGACCTTGTGCCCGACCAGCCGCTCGATGCGGTCGATCATCCCGGTGATGTTCAACGCCGCGAACACCCCGAGCACCCCCCCGATGACCGTCCCGATCACGCCGATGACGGTGCCCTGGACCATGAAGATCGCCATGATCTGCCGCGGCGTGGCGCCGAGGGTACGAAGAATCGCGATGTCGGTGCGCTTGTCGGCGACCACCATGATCAGGGTGGCGATGATGTTGAAGGCGGCGACCGCGATGATCAGCAGCAGGAGCAGGCCGATCATGGTCTTTTCCATCTTCATCGCGTTGAACAGGCTGCCCTGGGTCCTGGTCCAGTCGCTGGACCTGAAGCCCTGCCCCAACTCCTTGACCACCTTGGCGGCGACCTGCGGCGACTGGTAGAGATCCTTCAGTTCCAGGCGCACGCTCGGCACCTGGCCCGGTTGCAGGCGCAGCAACTGGCCGGCATCGGCGATGTCGATCAGCGCCAGCGAGTTGTCCAGTTCGGCGCCGACCTTGAACAGGGCGACGATGGTGAAGCGCTGCATGCGCGGAGTGATGCCGCCCGGCGCACTGGTGGCTTCCGGGACGATCAGGGTCAGCTTGTCGCCGACATTGACATGGAAGCGCCGCGCGGTGATCTCGCCGAGGACGATGCCGAACTCGCCAGGCTTGAGGTCGTCCAGGCTGCCCTGGACGATGTGCTCGCCGATGATGGAAACCTTGCGCTCCTCCTGCGGGTCGATGCCGTTGACCAGCACCGGCAGCATGTTGCCCTTGTACGACAGCATGCCCTGCAGTTCGGCGAACGGCGCCGCGCCGACCACCTCGCGGTGCCGCAGCGCCGCGTTGGCGACGGTCTGCCAGTCGTCCAGCGGCTGCGTCGCGCTGATAGTGGCATGCGGCACCATGCCGAGGATCCGCGTGCGCATTTCCTTCTGGAAGCCGTTCATCACCGAGAGCACGATGATCATCGCCAGCACGCCCAGCGCCAGGCCGATCATCGAGGTCAGCGAGATGAACGAGATGTAGTGGTTGCGGCGTTTGGCGCGGGTGTAGCGCAGGCCTATGAAGAACGGTAACGGTCTGAACATGTCGCGGATGCACCGAGTCGATGGGGGATTCGCCGGACGGGAGCGGACGGCGGGCACGCCGTCGCCCCGCTACGCGGCGATCAGTCGGCCTTCTTCCAGGCGCAGGATGCGATCCATGTGCCCGGCCAGCTGGAGATCGTGGGTTACCACCAGGAACGAGGTCTGCAACGAACGGCTCAGTTCCACCCTGGTGATGGTGGTCACCGACAAGAAGTCGGACATCGCCATCCTTCGTACCCTCGGCGCCACGCCGGGGCAGATCATGGCTACCTTCATGGTCCAGCGCCTGGATTTCCGCCCTGGAAAAGCTGC
>NZ_SCND01000504.1:0-3389 GCF_005503585.1 Pseudomonas sp. 2VD | reverse complement strand
GGCGCCGACCGTGCGTTCGAGCAGCTCGCCGGCCACCAGGTTGTCGTCCGCCACCAGCAGCCGCAGCGGTTCGCCGGCCCCGGGGCAGGCCGCACGCAGCGGTTGGTCGTGGGCGACGTCGAGGTCCAGGTCGAACCAGAACCGGCTACCGCTGCCCGGCGCGCTCTCGACCCGCAACTCGCCGCCCATCAGGTCGACCAGGCGCTTGCAGATGAACAGGCCGAGGCCGGTGCCGCCGAAGCGTCGCGAGGTGGACGCCTCGGCCTGGGTGAAACCTTCGAAGATGCGCTGCTGCTGTTCCGCGCTGATGCCGATGCCGGTGTCCGCCACCAGCACCCGCAGGCGCACCAGGTGGGCGTCGTGCGCCAGCCGCCGCAAGCTCACCAGGACGTGCCCGCGGGCGGTGAACTTCAGTGCGTTGCCGGCCAGGTTGATGAGGATCTGCTGCAGGCGCAGGCGGTCACCGACCACCGCGCTGGGCAGCTCGGGATCGATGTCGAAGATCACCTCGACGTCCTTGTCGCCCTGGTTGCCGGAGAGCACCACGGCCAGGTCCTGCATCAGCGGCTCCAGCTCGAAGGGGAGCATTTCCAGGACCAGCTTGCCGGCCTCGATCTTCGAGTAGTCGAGGATGTCGTTGAGCAGGCCGAGCAACGAGGTTGCCGCCGAGCTGGCCTTGTCCAGGTAGTCGCGCTGGCGTTCGTTGAGATCAGTCTGCCGGGCCAGTTGCAGCATGCCCAGCACGGCATTCATCGGCGTGCGGATCTCGTGGCTCATGTTCGCCAGGAACGACGACTTCGCCGCGCTGGCGGCGTCCGCCTGCTCCTTGGCCTCGCGCAGGCGCGCCTGCAGTTGCTGGTCGCTGGTGATATCGATATTGATCCCGGTGACCTGCAGCGGGTTGCCGTCGGCGTCGCGCTCGACCTGCGCGCCGGCCTGGATGAAGCGGATGCCGCCGTCGGGCAGCACCACGCGGAAGATCACATCGTAGTTGCCGCGCCCCTCCACCGCCGCGCGCAGGCTGGCCTCGGTGCGCTCGAGGTCTTCCGGATGCAGGCGGCTGCGCCAATGCTCGTAGACCAGGCCGCCGTCGCGCAACGCCAGCGGCTGGCCATACAGCTCGCACATGCGCTCGTTCCACTGCAGGCTGTCGTCGGCCAGGTTCCAGCGCCAGATGCCCAGGCGCGCCACGTCGGCGGCCATTTGCAACTGGTCGCGCGCCGCGGCCATCTCGCGCTCGGCGTTGCGCCATTCGGTGACATCGACGGCGATGCCCAGGTAGCCGTTGATCGCCCCAGCCTCGTCGCGCAGGACGGTAACCGAAAGCGTCACGCTGAGCGGCGAGCCGTCCTTGCGCAGATAGGTCCATTCGCGGGTCTCGGCGCCCTCCTGTTCGGCCCGCGCCACCAGCACGCGGAAACCCTCCTCGCCCAGCTCCTGGCCGCGGGCGAGCAACTCCCGCTCGCTGTGCAGCAGGGTCGGCGAGGCCTTGCCGACCACCTCGTCGGCGCGGTAGCCGAGCATCCGCTCGGCACCGAGATTGAAGCCGCTGATGATGCCGTCGCGGTCGAGGGTGATGATCGACACCTCGGACGCCGCCTGCAGCACGCTGCCGAGCAGTACGTTCAACCGACGCAGTTCGGCGGTACGCTCGGCGATCTGGTGCTCCAGACCGGTATTGAGTTCGCGGATGCGGGCCTCGGCGGCCTTCTTCGCGGAGATGTCGCGTACGGTCTTCGAGGCGCCGACCACGCCGCCGTCCGGACCGAGGATCGGCGAGACGGTCACCGCCACGTCGAGCAGGTGGCCATCCTGGTGCCGGCGCACGGTATCGAAGCTGACCACCTGTTCTTTACGGGCGATGCGGGCGAGGATGTCGAGTTCCTCGTTCTCCTTGGATGGCGGCACCAGCAGGTCCACCACCCGCCGCCCGACCGCCTGCTCCTCGCGGTAGCCGAACAACGCCTCGGCCCCGCGATTCCAGTCGCTGATGACGCCGTCGAGGCCGACGCCGATGATGCCGTCCGCCGAATTGCCGACGATCGCCGCCAGTCGCGCCTGGGTCGCCGCCTCCCGATGCCGGCGCTGGCGGCCGAGGGCGCTGGCGTTGACCAGCGCCGCCAGCAACAGGCTGACCAGGCTGCCGGCCAGGAACAGGATGCGCGGCGAAGGCTGGTGCAGGCGCTGGACGAACAGCGGCAGTGCGCTGAACGCCATCTGCCAGTGCCGACCGTAGATCTCCCGCCGCAGCATGTGGCCGAACAGGCGTTGAGCCGGCGCCGCGGCGCCGTTGACGAAGAAGGGCACGGCAGCGCCGTCGCCGGTGACGTCGCTGAGTTCGAGGTGGATCGCCGCGTTGTCGATGGGCAACCCGGCCAGCACCTCGCCGGTCAGCAGCGGCGCATAGCTCCAGCCGAAGCCTTCGAGTTCGCGCTGGGGCCCCGGCGGTGGAGTGATGCCGCTGCGGTAGATCGGCATCAGGATGAGGAACGATTGCTGGCGCAAGCCGCTGGCCTGGACCAGGGTGATCGGCCCCGTCAGGCGCACCTGCCCGGTCTCCAGGGCGGCGCGGGCGGCCTCCCGGCGATTGGCTTCCGAGGCGATGTCCAGGCCCAGCGCCTGGCCGTTGCGCGCCACCGGCTCGATGTACTGGATGACGTAGCGCTCGCCATCGTGCGGAGTCAGTTGCTGGATGCGGAACTCCGGCTGGCCGTCGGCCCGCGCCTGGCGCAGGAACCCGGCCTCGTCGGCGGCCGCCACACGGCGGATGAAGCCGAAGCCGCGGGCGCCGGGAAACTCGCGGTCGATGTCGCGGGTCAGGCTGTAGCGGCGGAACAGTTCGCGGTCGATGTGCGCCTCGCCCGCCGTCAGCAAGGCACCGCGCACCCCACGCAAGCCATACTGGTAGAGTTCCACGCGGCGGGTCACCGCCTCGGCCAGCAGTTCCGCCTCGCGTTCCAGCGCCATCCGCGCCTGTTGCTCGTTGACCAGCGCCAGCCCCCAGGCGCCCAGCCCGGACAGCAGCAGTCCGAGCGCCAGTGTCGCGCCCGCCCAGCGGCTCAGCCTGAACTTGCTCTGTTGTACGTTCACCCGATATTCCGTCCCTGCGCCGGCCCGGCGCGGGGCAATCCCGCACTCCCTGCGCCTTTTCGTCACAGAAGACTAGATCAAGCGGGCGGATTCCTCCGCCGAATCATCCGGGCCAGTGAATGAGCACTCACAACGACGTGGTTTTCAGCGCCTCCGCGTAGCGCAGTGCGGCGAACAGGGCGAGCAGCAGGCCGGCCAGCGCCAGCGCGGCGCCGACGTGCCGATCGAGGCCAGGCCCATGCGTTCGCTGACCACGCTGCCGAGCAGCGCGCCGGCGCCGATGCCGACGTTGTACAGGC
>NZ_SCND01000503.1:0-3401 GCF_005503585.1 Pseudomonas sp. 2VD | reverse complement strand
CTGGTGGTGCAGGGCGAGTCCGACGAGACGGTGGACTGGCGCCATGGCCTGAAGGTGCTGCGGGAGAAATTCGACGAGCCGCGGATACTGTTGCTGGAAGAGGCGCGCCATCACCTGGCGAACGAAAGCGAGGGCCTGCGGCGGCGCTATTTCGATTTCCTGAGCGACGCGCTGGGGGCCTGAGTTCCAGGCCCCGCGGCGATCAGGGGGCGACCGCCTGGTCCACCGCCAGGCCGGCTTTCAGCGCGGCCAGGGCCGCCTGGTAGTAGCTGCGGCCGGACGGCGACTCGGCGAAGTTCACGTACTGGGTGAGTTCCGCGTCGGAGAGATCGCGGTAGACATACAGCAGGGTGTTCTCCAGGTCCGCGCCGATCTGCTGCACCAGGCGCTGGCGCTGGCCTTCCAGCAACTGGCCGGTCTGTCCGCCGCCAAGCAGGCCGGGGAGGCCCGGAAGCATCTGGCTGAGGCTGTCGGCGGCGACCCCGGCCAGGGCCAGGCTGACTTCCGCACCGGCCTCTCGGGCCGGAAGGACCTGGGCCAGGCGCTTGACCAGGGCCCGGCGTGGCTCGCTGGCGGTCTGCCGCGGCAGGCCGTTGCTGTGCTGGAGCAACTGGTCGCGGCGGGTGGCGAGCACCTCGGCGGCGACCACCTTGCGCCCCAGCGGCGACTCGAAGAAATTCAGCGGGCTGGCGCTGTCCGGCAGGTTCTCGCGCAGGCCGTTGAGGGCGCGCTGGTCGACTTCGGCCGGGGCGAAGCGGCGATTGCTGTTGTCCACCAGGGTCTGGTAGAGCGCGGGCGGCAGCTTGTCCTGGTAGCGCTTCTGCGCCGCGTCCAGGGCATCGCTGAAATGCGCGCGCTGGTCGGGCCAGCCAGCGGCCTGGTACAGGCGTTGATAAGGGTCGGCCAGGGCGGGCAGACCAACCAGCAGTAAAGCGAAGGCGAGCAAAGCGCGCATTGATACTCCTTTGGCGGCGAAAGCCTCGTCGTTCGGGTGGTGCCGTCCATGGGGCGCTATTGTCGACATGCGGCGGACCGCTTGTCGAGACACCGGGGCGGCACGCTACAATGGACAATGCACATCAACGTCAATCATCCACTCCTGCATCGCATCGTCGATGAACTGGTCGACCAGGGCTGGTCGCACCAGAGCATCTTCATGCCTGAGCGTCTGACCACCAGACTGGCCGAAGAGTGCCGCATCCGTGCGGTCGCGGGCGACCTGACCCCGGCGGCGATCGGCCGCGGCGACGGCCAGGTGATCCGCGAAGGCATCCGCGGCGACCTCACGCAATGGCTGGAGCCCGGAGAATCCGCGGCCTGCGACGAATACCTGGGGGTGATGGACAGCTTGCGCCAGGCGCTCAACGCCTCGCTGTTCCTCGGCCTCGAGGATTTCGAGTGCCACTTCGCGCTGTACCCGCCGGGCGCCTATTACCAGAAGCATGTCGATCGTTTCCGCGACGACGACGCACGCACCGTCTCCGCGGTTCTCTACCTCAACGATGCCTGGTTGCCCGAGCATGGCGGCGCGCTGCGCCTGCACCTGCCGCAGCGGCAGGTGGACATCCAGCCGACGGGCGGTAGCCTGGTGCTGTTCATGTCCGCCGGCACCGAGCACGAAGTCCTGCCCGCCAGCCGCGACCGGCTGTCGCTGACCGGCTGGTTCCGCCGGCGCAACGAATCCCTCCTGCAACTCTCCTGAACCCTCGGCGGGGTCGCCGCCTCAGTGACCCCAGACCTTGATCGTGCCGCGCAGGTCGGTGATGTCGCGCAGTTCGATGCGGCCGATCGAGTTGTCGCCGATGTACAGGTCGCTGGCCACCCGCAGGCGGATGCGCTGCGCCGGCAGGCCGCTGGCGATCAACTGGTCGTTGATGGTGGCGAGGTCCGGCAGGCTGATCGCCAGTTGCTGCCCGCCGCCGCTGCCGGTGGTCACGTCCAGTGCCAGGGTCGGCTGCTCGACGCCGAAGATCGGCAGGCTCAGGCCGAGCTGGGCGGCGCCCAGGGGGATGTTGCCGCCGCGCCCGTCCGGGCAGTCGCCGGCCTTCACGCAGCCGTTGTCGATCACCAGGTTGCGCAGCGAGAGGCTGCCGCCGTCGTCCACCCAGGCGACCCTGGCCGCGCCGGCGCGCAGGTCCAGGCGCAGGCTGATGCCGGCCTGGCCGGTGACCTGGCTGAGACTGTCGTTGTCCAGGGCCTCCATGGCCGCCTGGCTGGCAGCGCTGGCGAGCAGCGCGGGGGCCAGGAAAAACGGTAGAAGCGAGCGGGTCGGGAGCATGACGGGCGGGTCCTTCGCGGTTGCGCGGGAAGCCAGTCTGCTCGGGGCGGCGGAGGTTCGCCATGGGCCGCCCGCAGTTCTATCCTAAGGATCGGCAAGAAATAGCCCTGGTGCCCGCCATACGGGCGCTGGAGCGCTACCGCGAGGCCTAACTCCGGTTGGGTCGAGGGCGGGTTTCCCCGGTGCTTCCCGGCTACTGTTACCGGGCGTGACCATCGGTGAGCGGCAGGCTACTCTGTGTGCCTGTCAAAGGGGTGGAGCATCCATGCAGAAGGTTCTGGTCAGCCGTTGCCTGCTGGGCCACCTGGTGCGCTACGACGGTGGCAGCCATGGCCCGTTCGACCTGCTCTCGCGCTGGCATGCGCAGGGGCGGATCGTCGCCCTTTGCCCGGAGGTCGCCGGCGGCCTGCCGACGCCCCGCCCGCCAGCGGAGATCCCCGGCGGCCAGGGCGGCGAAGTGCTGGACCGGCTGAACCGGGTCTTCACCGTCGACGGCGAGGATGTCAGCGAAGCATTCCTGCTGGGTGCGGAGGCGGCAGTGGAGCTGGTCCGCCGCCATGACATCCGGATGGCCGTGCTCAAGGCGCGCAGTCCTTCCTGCGGCAACCTGGAGAACTACGACGGCCGCTTCAACGGCAGCCGGGTCGCCGGCGAGGGCGTCACCGCCGCCGCCCTCAAGCGCATGGGCGTGCTGGTCTTCAACGAAGACGAGCTGGACCGCGCCGCGGTCTGCCTGGCCGGCCTCGACGCCGGCGGCTGAACGCTCAGCGCCGCAGCGGCGCGGTCAGGCGGTTCTCCAGGGCTTTCTGCACACGCTCGAAGAGCGCCGAAAGCAGCCAGTAGATCCCGGCGGCAGCGAGATAGAGCGGCAGCGGCTGGAAGGTCTCGGCGATGACCTCCTTGGTCGCCAGCATCAGCTCGGTCACGGTGATCACGGAGATCAGCGAAGTGTCCTTGATCAGGCTGATCAGGCTGTTCGACAGGCTCGGCACCGCCAGGCGCAGGGCCTGCGGAGTGATGATGTTCCACAGGGTCTGGCCCCAGGTCAGGCCGACCGAGAGCCCGGCTTCCCATTGTCCCTTGTCGATGCCGAGGATCGCCCCGCGCATGGACTCCGAGAGAT
>NZ_SCND01000502.1:0-3407 GCF_005503585.1 Pseudomonas sp. 2VD | reverse complement strand
AGCCAGAGGTTCGGTTCCAGCGACAGCTCGGACTGGTTGACCAGCAGCAGCGGCGCGCCCTGTTGCAGCCGCTGCTGGTGATAAAGGCGGGCGCCCAGCTTGCTGCGCAACCAGGAGAAGAAGAAGGCCCGCTCCATGCGCGCGCCGAATTGTCCCTGCCAGCGTCGTTCGAGGTGCTGCAGCAAGGGTTGCAGAAGCTTTTCGCAGAGGGTCGCTACCGGATAGAGCGACGCGGCCTGGTTGAACAGATCGTCGAGGCGTCGCTCGGCCAGCGCGGCGATGGCGTCCAGCAGTTGTTCGTGCAGGCGTTCCCAGGGGGATTCGACATCCGCCGCCGGGGTTTCCTCCGGACGCTCCAGCAGCGCGCGCACCTGGCTGATGGCGACGCCACGCTCGAGCCAGACGAGTATCCGGCGGATGCGCTCGACCTGCTCTTCGCTGTAGAGCCGGTGACCCTTGCCGGTGCGTTGCGGCACCACCAGGCCGTAGCGGCGCTCCCAGGCGCGCAGGGTGACCGGATGGACGCCGGTCAGACGAGTGACTTCGCGGATCGGCAGGCCGCCGCGTTCGAGGTGGGGCGAGTTCATCGGGAAATCCTAGAGCGCGTTGCGCAGGCCGAGTTCGGTCGGGTGCGGTTGCAGGTAGGTCTGCTGGGCGATGTATGCATGCGGGTGGCGACGGAAGTGGTGCTTTAGCAGGGTCAGCGGTACCACCAGCGGCACGCTGCCATGCCGGTATTGCTCGATCAGCTCGCGCAATTCACGCCTGTCTTCGGCTGCGAGGTCGCGTTTCAGGTAGCCGCTCAGGTGCAGTAACACGTTGCCATGGCTGCCGCGGGTCGCGCAGCGGCGCAGGCCCTGCATCAGCTCGCCGAAGTAACGCGTGCCGAGGGCTTCCGGCTGGTAATGGCCGGCTTCGCCGAGCAGGCGGCCGAGACTGCGGTAGTGCTCCGGCGAATGCGCCAGCAACTGGTACTTGTAGCGGCTATGGAAGGCGACGATGGCCGAATGGCTGAGGCCGCGCTGGCACAGGGCCTGCCAGTGGGCATGGGCGAACACGCGGGTGAGGAAGTTCTCCCGCAGGACCGGATCGTGCAGCCGGCCTTCTTCTTCCACCGGTAGCTCCGGCAAGGCTTCGCAAAGGGCTGCGGCGAAGCGTCCACGGCCTTCGGCGCGCGGCGCGCCGCCGCCTTCTGGATAGACCTTGACCCGTTGCAGCCCGCAGGACGGCGAACGTTGCATGAAGATGAAACCGTCCAGCGTATCCGCCCGTTGCGCCACCCGCCGCGCATATTCGGCGAGCGCTCCGCCGACCGCCAGGCCGTCGCGGCTCCGCGCCTCGGCGGCTGCCGGAGTGCCTTCCAGGCGAATCGCCGGGCGCGGCGTGCCCAGGCCGATGGCCTGTTCCGGGCAGAAGGAGACGAATTCGACGTGTCGCGCCAGTTCCTCGCAAAGCGCGGATCGCTTGTGGCCGCCGTTGAAGCGCACCGGTTCGCCGAGCAGGCAGGCGCTGATGCCGAGTCGGGGCGTCAGGGAAGGGTGAGATTCGTGCATCGGTGTCGTCTCCCGAGGGGAAAGGAGGTTCGCGCGCAGCTCGACAGCCGGGCGGTCATACGACACATCCTAGAACTTATCTTGTACAGGTCAATTTATTTGTATAGGTATTTTCTTGTCACATCGGGCCGCCAGGCGACGGCCCGATCCCCTCAGAGATGTTCCAGCAGGCGCCGCGCGGCTTCCTGGCCGCTGAGCCAGGCGCCTTCGACGCGGCCGCTGGAGCACCAGTCGCCGCAGGCGTAGATGCCCAGGTCGGGATCGCCGAGGGCACCCCATTGGTGAGCCTCCGCCGGGCGTGCATAGAGCCAGCGGTGGGCGATGCTGAAGGCGGCTTCCGGCACGGCGCAGCCGATCACTTCGGCGAAGGCGCAGCGCAGGTGCTCGACCACGTCTTCCTTGGCCATGTCGATGTGTTGCCGGCTCCACTGGCTGGTGGCGTGCAGCACCCAGGTATCGAGGGCGGTGTCGCGCCCCGGCTTGCTGCGATTGCAGGCCAGCCAGGCGATCGGACTGCCGTGCACGAAGCAGCCCTGCACCGGGGTGTCGAGTACCTCGCGGAAGCCTAGCGCCACCGCCCAGGTCGGCTCCATGACCACGCTCGCGGCGGTGGCCGCCAGTTTCGGCACGCTGGCCAGCAGCGGCGTGGCCTGGGGAGCGGGGATGGCGATCAGGACCTGGTTGAACGGACCGTGGTTCTGTCCCTCGGCGTCCTGCAGGTGCCAGTGCTGCTTGCCGCGGAAGACCTCGGTGATGCGGCAGGAGAAGACCACTTGCAGATCGGTGAGCAGGGCGCGGGTGATCGCACTCATTCGCGGGATGCCGACCCAGCGTGGCTGCTCGTCCGGGGAGGGGCTCAGTTGGCCGTCGCGGTATTGGTAGAGCGCGGGTTTCCACTCGTCCACCCAGCCTTCCTCGCGCCAGTGTTGCAAGGCGTCGAGGAAGCGCCGGTCGCGGGCGGTGAAGTATTGCGCGCCGAGGTCCAGCGTGCCGGCCTCGCTGCGCTTGCTGGCCATGCGGCCGCCGCTGCCGTGGCCCTTGTCGAACAGTTGTACGGTCTGGCCGGCGGATCTCAATGCGTGGGCGGCGGAAAGCCCGGCGATGCCAGTACCGATGATGGCGATGGGGACGCTCATGACATGCCTCTCTGGTTGTGTAGCGTCTGGACAGGCGAATCAGGTTTCTTGTACAGGTTTGATTTAATGTACAGTGTTGCGCGTGCTTCGAGGCGCACCTTGCGTCGCGCCGATGGCGCGCTTGCGGCGCACGGCTCGCTTCCTGGCCTGTCGAACCTTCAGACGTTCCGTTCGGAAGTATCAACCGAGTTATCTGAAGAATAGACGGCTGGCGCCGTTCACTAAGGCACCAATGCGATGCAAGCCCTGTTCCTTGGCTGAGTCGAAAACGACGCCAGGGTTCCCTGGCCGGAGCCGACGGATCTTCCATTCACAGGATAACGCCGGAATGGGGGGAGGATGCACGGTCATCGGGCAGATCGATGTCCAGGGTCCAGACTGAAAGGGCACGCAGGCAAAACGAGGAGACAGCCATGCACATTCTCTTGACCGGCGGTACCGGCCTGATGGGTCGCCGCCTGTGCGCCCGCTGGCGACAGGCCGGACACCGGCTGACCGTGTTCAGCCGGCGGCCGCAGCAGGTGGAATCGCTGTGCGGCGTCGGCGTGCGCGGCATCGATCGTTTCGACGAGTACGGCGACCAGCCGCTCGACGCGGTGGTCAACCTGGCCGGCGGAGCTCGAAGCCTGGCAACAGGGGCGCACCGGCATACCGATCATCGATGCAGCAATGCGCCAGTTGCTCGCCACCGGCTGGATGCACAATCGCCTGCGGATGG
>NZ_SCND01000501.1:0-3458 GCF_005503585.1 Pseudomonas sp. 2VD | reverse complement strand
GGTCACCGAGGCCCGGGCCAAGGTCGGCAGCGTGCAGCTGAACGCCGACCAACTGGACGACGAGCAGGCCGTGCAGCGCTTCCAGAAGGCCCAGGGCGAACTGAGCTCGGCGCTTTCGCGCCTGCTGGTAGTCACCGAGAACTACCCGCAACTGAAGGCCGACGGCCTGTTCAAGGACCTGCTGACCCAACTGGAAGGCACCGAGAACCGCATCGCCGTCGCTCGCGGCCGCTACGTCAAGTCGGTACAGGAATACAACGTGCTGCTGCGCCAGTTCCCCGGCGTGATCACCGCCAAGCTGTTCGGCTACAAGCCCAAGGCGAACTTCAGCGTGGAAAACGAAGCGGCCATCTCCACCGCGCCGAAAGTCGATTTCGGCAACCCGCAACCGGCGCAGTAAGCTATGCGCCGGCTGCTACTGGGCGCCGGGCTGCTGCTCGCCAGCCTGGTCGCCTGGGCCGATGTGCCACCGATACCCGCGCTGACGGCGCGGGTCACCGACCTCACCGCGACCCTTTCCGGCGACCAGCGCCAGCACCTGGAGCAACAGCTCGCCGCCCTGGAAGCCAAGAGCGGCGCGCAGCTCGCTGTGCTGCTGGTCCCGACCACCGGCGACGATTCCATCGAGGAGTACGCGGTGCGTACCTTCGAGAAATGGAAGCTGGGCCAGAAGAAGGTCGACGACGGCGTCCTGCTGCTGGTGGCGAAGAACGACCGCACCCTGCGCATCGAGGTCGGCTACGGCCTGGAAGGGGCCATCACCGACGTCCAGGCCGGGCGGATCATCAGCGAGCAGATCACGCCGCAGTTCCGCCAGGGCAACTTCTATGGCGGCATCCAGGCCGGCGTGGACAGCCTGGTGCAACTGATCGATGCCGAGAAGAGCCCGGACAGCGCTACCGCCAGCGCTCCCGTCGACGCCTTGCCGGCGGTTCCCGAGGCCACGCCGCCGCGGGCCCTGCCGGCACCGGTCGACGAGGGTGAGGTGTATGACAGCGCCCCGCCGGAGCCGAAGAAGAAGAGCGGCCTGAGCGGACAGCTCTGGGGCAATCCGGTCTACCTCGGTGTCTATGTGGCGGTCCTGCTCGCCGTGGCCCTGCTCGGACGCCTGCTGCCGTTGCAGTGGATGCGGCGGCGCAGCATCGGCCGCTTCCTGCTTTGCAGCGCGGCGGTCGCCGGCCTGGCCTGGCTGTTGAGCATGGGCCTGTGGCAGAACGTCGACCGCGCGGCGGACGACAGTCTCGGCGTACTGGCCCCGACCCTGTTCATCTACGCCCTGTTCCTGCTTCCCGGCGAAGTGCTGATGGCCATTCTCAGCGCCATCCTCAATAGTCGCGGCGGCGGTGGGGGAGGCGGCAGCGGCGGTGGCGGCATCTTCCGCGGTGGCGGCGGCTCCAGCGGCGGCGGCGGCGCCTCCGGACGCTGGTGACGAAAAGCCCGAGGCCTGTGCCTCGGGCTTTTTTCATCGGTCGGCGACGGTTCTCGCCGATGCCGGAAGTCTTCGCGCAACGGGCGACGCCAGCCTTTCCCCGGCGTTATCCGGCAAACGACAGGGTAACTCGCCTCGTCAGGCGTATACCCAGAGCACCCTGACCGGCGCCTGGCTGCGGTTGGCATAGCGGCTGCGCATATGGCTGGGAATCTGGAAACCGTCGCCGGCCTGCAGGCGCAGCTCCTCCTCCTCCAGCCACAGGGTCAGCTCGCCTTCGAGCACGTAGCCGCCCTGCTCCGAGCTGTCCAGCAGGTCGCGCTCGCCGCTGTCGGCACCCGCTTCAAGGCAGGTTTCGAGCATGAAGAAGGCACCGCCAAGACGCGGCGACACCAGGTTGTCGCTGGCGCCACGAGCGTAGGCCAGGGTCCGACGCTCGCCCGGACGGGTCACCCAGGGCGAGGCCTGGGTCTTCGGCGAGCAGAAGAAGTAGGTCGCCGGCACCCCGAGCACCTGGCTGATGGCGACCAGGTCGTCCACCGCCGGCCGCGACAGGCCGCGCTCGACCTGGGAGACGAAGCCCACCGAACGGCGAATGCCGTCGGCCAGCGCCTGCAGGGTGATGCCCTTGCGCTTGCGCAATTCGCGCACCAGGCTGGCGATCTCCGCCAGGTCGTCGGCTACTTCGCTCATCTCGGCTCCGGGCCCTCTCAGAACAGGTCGCGCAAACGGTAATACGCTTTGCCCAGGGCTTCCAGCGGCGCGGCGAAGCGCTGGCCACCGGGAAACTTCGGATTGCGCAGACGCTGGTAGAGCGCCAGGGTCTCGTCGTCGCCGAGCAGCGCGTCGCTGACCGCCCTGGCCGCCGCCAGACTCGGCAGCACGCCGTGGCCGGAGTAGCCTTGCAGCCAGTAGCGGTTGCCCTGCCGGCCGATGTCCGGGGTGCGCCGCATGCTGCAGTCGATATGCCCGCCCCAGGCGTATTCCAGCGCCACCCCGCGCAACTGCGGGAACACCCGTTCGAGATAGGGCCGGGTGGCGGCGCGGATGTCGCTGGGCATGCCGCCCAGGTAGGTGCAGCCGCCGCCGAACAGCAGGCGGTGGTCCGGGGTCAGGCGGAAGTAGTCGAGGACGAACTGGTTGTCGGTCACGCAGCAGTTGCGCGGCAGCAACGACTTCGCCCGTTCCTCGCCGAGCGGCTCAGTGGCGACCTGATAGGTGCCCACCGGCAGCATCCGTTGCGACAGCTCGCTGTCCAGCCCGTCGATGTAGGCGTTGCAGGCCAGCACCAGCGCCGCGCAGCGGATCTCGCCGTGCTCGGTACGGACCCGGTAGCCGTCGCCCTCCTCGCGATAGTTCAGGGCCCGGGTCCGCTCGTGGATACGCCCGCCGGCGCGCTCGATGGCGGCGGCCAGGCCGAACGCCAGCTTGAGCGGATTCAGGTGTGCGGCGTGGGGATCGTAGAGACCGGCAAGGTAGCGCTCGCTGGCGATCCATTCGGGCAACTCGTCCTTCGCCACGAAGCGTAGCCCCTCGTAGCCCCAGCGACGGTTGGCCTCGGCCTGCCAGTCGTAGAGCAGGCCGACCCGGCGCGGCAGGATCGCCGTCCATAGGTGGCCGACCCGGTAGTCGCAGTCGAAGCCATGTCGCTGCGGCAACTCGCGCATCTCGCCGGCCGCCCAGAGCATGCCGTCCCAGAGACGGCGTGCGCCTTCGTAGCCGAGGTCGGCCTCCAGCGGCGGCAGGTCGCTGGACCAGCCGGGCAGCGCCTGCCCGCCGTTGCGCCCGGAGGCCGCCCAGGCGATCCGGCTGGCTTCGATGACGCATACCTGGCGTCCGCCTTCGACCAGCCGCAGCGCCGTGTGCAAGCCGCTGAAACCGGCGCCGACCACCAGCACCTCGCAGTCGAGGTCGCCCTCCAGGGACTGGCGCGGCTGGATCAGTTCGGGATTGACGGCGGCGTAGTAAGTGCCGACATGCTCGTTGGATTGCAGGAACATCGCGACCTCCGTGAAATTATATTGGTTGT
>NZ_SCND01000500.1:0-3462 GCF_005503585.1 Pseudomonas sp. 2VD | reverse complement strand
GCTGTGGCCCATGCCCGACGAGGCGTCGAGGCTGTGGACAAGCCGCTGTTGCGCCGGCAGGCCCAGGCTCGCCGGGGTGTCTCCGGCACGCACCACCACCCGCACCTCGGCGAACGCCTCGCGCGCCCGCGCCACGCTGGCCGCCAGCAGGGTCGTGCCATCAGCCAGGCGCGCCAGGCGCTTGTCGCTGCCGAAACGGCGCCCCTGCCCGGCCGCCAGGACCAGGCACAGCACCTCGTCGGCGGCGACCATCAGAGCCGCTCGCGGGGAATGCCGTTGCGGATGCGAAGAATGTCCGCCAGCACCGCCAGGGCGATTTCCGCCGGCGTCTTGCTCCCCAGGTTGAGGCCGATCGGCGCGTGGATCCGCGCCAGTTCGGCGTCGCCCAGGCCGCCGATGCGCCGCAGGCGCTCGAAGCGTTTCTCCGAGGTCGCCCGCGACCCCATCACGCCGATATAGAAAGCTTCGGTACGCACCGCCTCGAGCATCGCCAGGTCGTCGATCTTCGGATCGTGGGTCAACGCCACCACCGCCGTATCGGCGTGGCAACCGCCGTCGGCGATGAACAGCGAGGGCAGCTCGCGACGGATCTCGATGCCCTCCAGCAGCACGCCGCGCAAGGCTTCTTCGCGCGGGTCGCAGAGGATCACCTCGAAGCCCAGGCCCTTGCCGAACTCGGCGCAGGCATGGGCGACGCTGGAATAGCCGGCCAGCAACAGGCGCTGGGCGGCACCGACGCGCAGGCGCACGCGCTCGCCGTCGCGTTCCGCCCGTGGGCCGTGGCTGGAATCGTCGCGCAGGCTGCGCGCGCCGCTGCCCAGTTCGACCTCGCGGAGCAGGCGGCGCTGGCCAAGCAACGCCGACTCCAGCTCGCGCAGATGGGCCTGGACGTCGCAGTCCGGCGCCAGGTTTTCCACCAGTACGTCGAGGATGCCGCCGCAGGGCAGGCGCACGTTCGAG
Organism: Pseudomonas sp. 2VD; assembly: GCF_005503585.1. Lineage (NCBI taxonomy): Bacteria > Pseudomonadati > Pseudomonadota > Gammaproteobacteria > Pseudomonadales > Pseudomonadaceae > Pseudomonas > Pseudomonas sp. 2VD. Next base: position 2,502 of record NZ_SCND01000500.1, on the reverse strand, counting down.
TTCGGGTCGTCACCCTCGCCGTAGCGCACGATCACCGAGGGCTCGGGGAAACCGCCGGCGGCGACCCGCTCGAGGAAATCATCCTCGACGCAGCCGCCGGACAGCGAGCCGATCCATTCACCGCTGGCGTTCACCGCCAGCAGCGATCCCGGCGCGCGGGGCGCCGAGCCGTAGGTCGTGAGCACGGTACAGAACCACACCCGTTCGCCGCCCACGGACCACTTCAGCGCCTTGCGGACCACCTGTAGATCGAGGTGTTGCACGATTCACTTCACCTTGACGGTATGCACCGAAGCGCTCTCCGTCTTCAATTGCGCGACCTGTTGGGGACCGAGGTCACCGGGCAATCCGCCCCAGGTCTGGCGCAGGTAGTTGAGCAGGTCCGTGAGTTGCTCGTCGTCGAGTTTCCCGGCGAAACCGGGCATCGGTTGCATGCGTTCGAAGCCGGTGAACTGCTGTTCGACGATGCCGTCTTCGATCACTCGCAACAGATTACGCGGGTCTTGCAGGCGCAGGGTAGTGTTGCCGTTCATCGCCACCGCGATATGCGGCTTGCCCTCGCCTTCGCCGCCGTGGCAGCCGGCGCAGACGTTGAGGTACTGCTGGCGACCGCGCTTGCCGCTGTCGTTCAGCTGCGCCTCGGGTAGCGCCTGGACCACCTTGGCCGGCGGCGGCTGGTCGCCGAGCAGGTAGGTGGCCATGGCCGCCAGGTCGCCGTCGTCGAGGTGCTGGGTGCTGTGGTGCACCACCAGGAACATCTCGTTGAACATGCTGCCCTGGGCGCTCATGCCGTGCTTGAGGAAGCTCGCCAGGTCCGGCTGGGTCCAACCGCGCGCGGCAAGGTCGCCGGGCAGCAGGCTGGGCGCCAGGTAGCCGTTGAGCAGGCCGCCGCTCAGGCGCTTGTCCTGCTCCAGGGCGCCGGCCAGGTTGCGCGGGGTATGGCACTCGCCGCAGTGGCCGAGCACCTCGACCATGTACTGCCCGCGTTTCCAGGCCTCGCTGCGCCCTTCCTCCGGCTGCAAGCGCACGCTCTTGCCGTAGAGCAGGTTCCAGCCGGCCAGGCCCATGCGCACGTTGAACGGGAAGCTCAGGCTGGTCTGCGGCGCCGGCCGGGCGATCGGTTCCTGGGCCATCAGGTAGGCGTAGATGGCGTCGGCATCCTCGCGCTCGATCAGGTGATAGGAGGTGTAGGGCATCGCCGGATAGAGGTAGGCGCCGTCCTTGCGCTTGCCCTCGGTAAGAGCGGCGAAGAACTCGTCGGCGCTGTAGGCGCCGATGCCGTGTTCCTTGTCCGGGGTGATGTTGGTGCCGTAGATGGTGCCGAACGGCGACTGGATCGGCAGTCCGCCGGCGAACGGCGCGCCGCCCTCGGCGGTATGGCAGGCCATGCAGTCGGCGGCGCGGGCGAGGTATTCGCCGCGCTTGACCAGCGCCGCGTCGGCGCCGGCGGCGGAGGCCAGGAACGGCGACAGCGCGGCCAGCGCCAGGGCGAGGCCGGAAAGGGTTCGCTTCATCCTCAAGCCTCCTTGACCAGGCCGAGTTCGTCGAGCACGTCGCGGGTGGCGCTGTAGTAGCGCACGTAGCCGGTGCAACGGCAGATGTGATGGCCGAGGCTGTCCTCGATCGCCTGCTCCAGCTCGCTGCGCTTGATCGGCTGGCGCTGGGCTTTTTCCACCAGCACGGTGGCGGCGTTGACGAAGCCCGGCGCGCAATAGCTGCACTGGAAGGCGAACTGGTCGACGAACTTCTGCTGGATCGGGTTCAGCTCGCGGATGTCGCCATTCTCGTCGCGCTGGGCATGGCCCTCGATGGTGCGAACCTTCTTGCCGTCGAAGTAGTGCGCGCCGGTGATGCAGGTGCGCACTTCCTCGCTGGTGCCGTCCGGATTGTCGACGATCACCACGCAGGCATGGCAGATGCCCTGGCCACAGCCCAGGCGCGAGCCGGTGAGGTTCTGGTATTCGTGCAGGTAGTCGATCATCGGCAGGTCTTCGGCGACCTCCACCGGACCGACGGCTTGACCGTTGAGGGTCATCTGGAGCTTGCGGTTAGCCATGGAGGGCCTCCTTGATGCGGGCGGGAGTGATGGGCAGGTCGCGGACGCGCTTGCCGGTGGCGTGCGCCACGGCGTTGGCGATGGCGCCGACCACCGGGATCATCACCACCTCGGCGATGCCCTTGGCCGGATCGGTCGGTGACAGCGGCGGGAGGATCTCCGCCGTCTGGTTCCACACCGCCACGTCCTTCGCCCGCGGCAATCGGTAGCGGTTGAAGTTCCAGTCCCCTTCCGCGGGGCCGCCCTCGTAGAGCGGCATTTCCTCCAGCAGCGCATGGCCGATACCCATGGCGATGCCGCCCTCCAGCTGGCCCTTGACCAGCTCTGGCACCAGCACCCGGCCGCACTCGATCCAGGAATGGTGGTCGAGCACCTGCACCTCGCCGCTGCCCTTGTTCACCTTCAGCTCGACCACCATTCCTGGATCGAGTGCGGCCGGGTGCTGG
>NZ_SCND01000004.1:0-44016 GCF_005503585.1 Pseudomonas sp. 2VD | reverse complement strand
CGCCCCGCACTGCTGACCCGCAACCGCTAAGGCCGAGCGGGTCCGTGACGCGGACCCGCCGACTTCCGCGAGGATAAAAAAACGCCGACCCTAGGGTCGGCGTTCTTGCATGGCGCGGAAGGCGATCAGGCCTGCGGATCTTCCTTCTTCGCGGTCTGCTGCTGGGTCACGGTCTGCTGGTTCCAGCCGCCGCCGAGGGCCTTGTACAGGTTGACCTCGCTGGTCAGCTGGTTGAGGCGGTCGGTGATCAGTTGCTGCTGCGCGGTGAACAGCGAGCGTTGCGCGTCGAGCAGGGTCAGGTAGTTGTCCACCCCCGTGCGGTAGCGCTTGTCGGCGAGCTGGTAGTACTCGTCGCTGGCCTTGACCAGATCGCGCTGTGCCTGCAACTGCTCGGTGAAGGTACCGCGCGCGGCCAGGCCGTCGGCGACTTCCTGGAAGGCGGTCTGGATCGCCTTCTCGTACTGCGCGACGTTGATGTCCTTCTGGATCTTCGCGTAGTCCAGGCTGGCACGCAGGCTGCCGGCGGTGAAGATCGGCAGGTTGATCGACGGCTGGAACAACCAGGAACCCGAACCGGCGTCGAACAGGCCGGACAGTTGGCGGCTCATGGTGCCGGCGTTGGCGGTCAGGCTGATGCTCGGGAAGAACGCCGCGCGCGCGGCGCCGATGCTGGCGTTGGCGGCCATGAGCTGGTGCTCGGCCTCGAGGATGTCCGGGCGCCGTTGCAGCAGGTCCGACGGCAGGCCCGCCGGCACTTCGGTCAGCAGGGTCTGGTCCAGGCCCAGGCCTTGCGGCAGGTTCGCCGGGATCCCGGAACCCAGCAGCAGGACCAGTGCATTCTGGTCCTGGGCTACCAGGCGGGTGTACTGCGCCAGGGTCGCGCGGGCGCCTTCCACGGCGGTCTGCGCCTGGCGCAGGTCGAGCGCGGAGGCGACGCCGACGTCGTAGCTGCGCTGGGTCAGGTCGAAACTCTTCTGGTAGGTGCCCAGGGTGTCCTTGGTCAGTTGCAACTGCGCCTGGTCGGCCTTCAGCGTCAGGTAGGCGGTCGCCACGCTGGCCACCAGGGTGGTCTGCGCGCTGCGCTGCGCCTGTTCGGTCGCCAGGTACTGCTCTAGGGCCTGGTCGCGCAGGCTGCGCAGGCGGCCGAAGAGATCGAGTTCCCAGGCGGTAGTGCCCAGGGTCACCCCGTACTGGCTGGAAATCGCCGGACTGCCGGTGGTCGACAGGTCGCCCGGCAAACGCTGGCGGGTGCCGCTACCGTCCACGCCGATCCGCGGGAACAGGTCGGCCCGCTGGATGCGGTACTGCGCCCGGAAGGCCTCGACGTTCAACGCGGCGACCCGCAGGTCGCGGTTGTTTTCCAGCGCCACGCCGATCAGTTGCTGCAACTGCGGGTCGCGGAAGAACTCGCGCCAGCCGATGTCGGCGGCCGGAACGGCCGCCGCGCCGGTGTTCTGCCCGTAGGCCTGCCCTTGCGGGTAGGCCGCGGCTACCGGCGCCTCGGGGCGCTGGTAGTCGGGAATCAGCGAGCAGCCGGACAGAACGACAGCGGCTACCGCCAGGGAAAGGAAGGACCTTTTCATATCATTGCCCCTTTTCGGCCTCAGCCTGCTGCTTGGACGCCTCGTCCTTGAACAGCGTGCTGACCGCCACGTAGAACAGCGGTACCCAGAAGATCGCCAGGACGGTCGCAGTGACCATGCCGCCGATCACGCCGGTACCGATCGCATGCTGGCTGCCCGAGCCGGCGCCGGTGGAGATCGCCAGCGGAACCACGCCGAGGATGAACGCCAGGGAGGTCATCACGATCGGCCGCAGACGCATGCGGCAGGCCTCGATGGCCGCCTCGACGATGCCCTTGCCCTGCTCGTGCAGCTCCTTGGCGAACTCCACGATGAGGATGGCGTTCTTCGCCGACAGGCCGATGGTCGTCAACAGGCCCACCTGGAAGAACACGTCGTTGGACAGGCCGCGCATGGACGTCGCCAGCAGCGCGCCGATCACGCCCAACGGCACCACCAGCATCACCGAGAACGGAATCGACCAGCTTTCGTACAGGGCCGCCAGGCAGAGGAACACCACCAGCAGCGACAGCGCATACAGCGCCGGCGCCTGCGAGCCGGACAAGCGCTCCTCGTAGGACAGGCCGGTCCAGGAGTAGCCAACGCCTTTCGGCAATTGCTTGACGATCTCCTCGACCGCCGCCATGGCGTCACCGGAACTCAGGCCGGGCGCCGGCTCGCCGAGGATCTCCATCGCCGGCACGCCATTGTAGCGCTCCAGCTTCGGCGAACCGTATTCCCACTTGCCGGTGGCGAAGGCGTTGAACGGCACCATCTCGCCCTTGTCGTTGCGCACGTACCACTTGCTCAGGTCGTCCGGGTTCATCCGCGCGTCCGGCCTGCCCTGCAGGTAGACCCGCTTGACCCGGCCACGGTCGATGAAGTCGTTGACGTAGCTGGAACCCCAGGCGATGGACACGGTGCTGTTGATGTCGGCGAGGGACACGCCGAGGGCGCTGGCCTTCTCGTCGTCGATCTCCAGCTTGTACTGCGGTTCGTCGCTCATGCCGTTGGGGCGCACGCGTTGCAGCGCCGGGTTCTGCGCGGCGAGCATGAGGAACTTGTTGCGCGCCTGGAGCAGGACCTCGTGGCCGACGCCCGCCTGGTCCTGGAGGAACAGGTCGAAGCCGGTGGCGTTACCCAGTTCCAGTACCGACGGCGGCGCGAAGGCGAACACCATCGCGTCCTTGAAGCTGAAGAAGTGCATCTGCGCGCGCTTGGCCAGCTCGAACACGCTGTTCTCACCACCGGGACGCTCTTCCCAGGGCTTGAGCATGATGAACGCCATGCCCGAACTCTGGCCGCGGCCGGCGAAGTTGAAGCCGGTCACGGTGAACACCGAGCTGACCGAAGAGCTTTCCTTCTCCAGCAGGTATTCGCGCATCGAGTCCACCACCACCTGGGTACGCTCGGCGCTGGAGCCCGGCGGGGTCTGTACCTGGGCGAACAGTACGCCCTGGTCCTCGTCGGGGAGGAACGCGGTGGGAATGCGGGTGAACATCCAGATCATCCCGGCCACGATCACCACGTAGATCAGCAGGTACGGCGCGCGATGCTTGAGGATCGACGCCACGCCACGCTCGTAGCCGTGGGTGGTGGAAAGGAACATCCGGTTGAACCAGCCGAAGAAGCCGCCCTTGTGCTCGCCATGGTCGCCTTTCTCGATCGGCTTGAGCATGGTCGCGCAGAGCGCCGGGGTGAGGATCAGCGCCACGATCACCGAGAGGGCCATGGCCGACACGATGGTGATGGAGAACTGCCGGTAGATCACCCCGGTGGAGCCGCCGAAGAACGCCATCGGCAGGAATACCGCCGAGAGCACCATGGCGATACCGACCAGCGCGCCCTGGATCTGGCCCATGGACTTGCGCGCCGCCTCCCTTGGCGACAGGCCTTCCTCGGCCATCACCCGCTCGACGTTCTCCACCACCACGATGGCGTCGTCCACCAGCAAGCCGATGGCCAGCACCATGCCGAACATGGTCAGGGTGTTGATCGAGAAGCCGAACGCGGCGAGCACGCCGAAGGTCCCCAGCAGCACCACCGGTACGGCGATGGTCGGGATCAGCGTGGCGCGGAAGTTCTGCAGGAACAGGTACATCACCAGGAACACGAGGAGGATCGCCTCGCCGAGGGTCTTCACTACCTCATGGATCGAGGCCGAGACCACCGGGGTGGTGTCGTACGGGTAGACCACCTTCATGCCCTGCGGCATGAACGGTTCCAGGTTGGCGATGGTCTGGCGGATCGCCTTGGCGGTATCCAGCGCGTTGGCGCCGGTGGCCAGCTTGATCGCGATACCGGACGCCGGGCTGCCGTTGAACTGCGCGTTGATGCTGTAGTCCTGGCCGCCCAGGCCGACATCGGCGACGTCCTTCAGGCGCACCTGGGAACCGTCGGGATTGACCTTGAGCAGGATGTTCTCGAATTGCTCCGCGGTCTGCAGGCGGGTCTTGCCGATGATGGTGGCGTTGAGCTGCTGGCCCTTGACCGCCGGCAAGCCGCCGAGCTGGCCGGAGGAAATCTGCACGTTCTGCGCCTGGATCGCGCTGCTCACGTCGCCGGGGGTCAGCTGGTAGCTGTTCAGCTTGGCCGGGTCGAGCCAGATGCGCATCGAGTACTGCGAGCCGAACACCTGGAAGTCACCGACGCCCTTGGTCCGCGAGAGCGGGTCCTGGATGTTGGAAACGATGTAGTTCGACAGGTCTTCCTTGGTCATGCTGCCGTCGGTGGAAACCACACCGACCACCATGAGGAAGTTCTTCACCGCCTTGGTCACCCGGATCCCCTGGCGCTGCACTTCCTGCGGCAGCAGCGGGGTGGCCAGTTGCAGCTTGTTCTGCACCTGAACCTGGGCGATGTCGGGGTCGGTGCCCTGTTCGAAGGTCACGGTGATGGTCATGCTGCCGTCGGAGTTACTCTCCGAGGAGATGTAGCGCAGATTGTCGATCCCGTTCATCTGCTGTTCGATCACCTGGACCACGGTGTCCTGCACCGTCTCGGCCGAGGCGCCCGGGTAGCTCACCTGCACGGCGATGGCCGGCGGGGCGATGGCCGGGTACTGGTTGACCGGCAGACTGAGGATCGACAGGCCGCCCGCGAGCATGATCACCAAGGCGATCACCCACGCGAAAATGGGCCTATCAATGAAAAACTTCGACATTACGAATCCCCTTGATCAGCCCTTGCTGTCGGTTTTCGCCGGAGCGGCGTCGGCCTTCTGCGCGGACGCGACATTCTTCGCCGGCACGGTCTTCACCTCGACACCCGGCTGCACGAACTGCAGGCCTTCGGTAATGATCTTGTCGCCGGCGTTCAGGCCTTCGGTAACCAACCACTTGTCGCCGATCACCCGGTCGGCCTTGATCACCCGCAGCTCGACCTTGTTCTGCGCGTTCACCACCAGCGCGGTAGCCTGGCCCTTGAGGTCGCGGGTCACGCCTTGCTGCGGAGCGAGGATGGCCTTCTGCTTGACGCCTTCCTGCAACTGCGCGTGAACGAACATGCCGGGCAGCAGCTCGTTGTTCGGGTTGGGGAACACGGCGCGGATGGTGACCGAGCCGGTGCCTTCGTCGACGGAAACCTCGGAGAATTCGAGGCGGCCTTCCAGCGGGTATTGGCTACCGTCCTCCAGCTTCAGGGAGACCTTCGCAGCGTTGTCGCCGGCGCGCTCCAACTGGCCGCTGGCCAGTTCGCGGCGCAGGCGCAGCAGGGCGGTGGACGGCTGGGTGACGTCGACGTAGATCGGGTCGAGCTGTTGCACGGTGGCCATCGCGTTGGCCTGGCCGTTGGTCACCAGGGCGCCTTCGGTCACCGCGGAACGGCCGATGCGGCCGGAGATCGGCGACAGCACCTTGGTGTAGCGCAGGTTGATCCGCGCCTGTTCCACCGCCGCCTTGGACTGCAGGTAGGCGGCATTGGCGTCGGCGTACTGCTGCTTGCTCACGGCCTGGTCGGCGACCAGCAGCTTGTAGCGCTGGGCCTGCTCCTGGGTCGAGGCCAGGTTGGCCTGGGCGCTCTGGTAGTCGGCCTCGTAGGTGGCGGGGTCGATCTGGTAGAGCTGCTGCCCGGCCTTGACGTCGCTGCCTTCCTTGAACAGGCGCTTGAGGATGATGCCGTTCACCTGGGGACGCACCTCGGCGATGCGGAACGCATTGGTCCGGCCCGGCAGCTCGGTATTCAGGGTCACCGTCTGCGCTTCCAGGGTCACGATTCCGACCTCCGGCGTTTGCGCCGGCGGCGGCGCCTCGCTTTTTCCGCACCCGGAAAGGGCCGAAATCGCGACCAGCAGGGCCGGAACCAGTACACGCATGGCTGGCGTTCGTTGCATAGCGTTGTCCTCATGAGCGAAAGCGGCCGATGCAGCGTGAAGGCGCTGCACCGGCTCGAAGAAGGCAGGCAAAATACTTACATTCATAGGTGTTTGTAAACGTCCGAAAGCCTCGCGTGAAAACACCTGAAACGTTTTAGCTCGATGGCCGGTTATCCACCCGGCGCCATGGCCCATATTCAGAACCTGAAACAAGGTTGATAAGGTCAACTAAAATAAGCAAAATAGTTGACTGGATCAACCACATTTACATTAGGTTTACTCGGCCAGACCAATGAACTACCCCGTGAATCCCGACCTGATGCCCGCGCTGATGGCGGTCTTCCAGCATGTGCGGACGCGCATCCAGAGCGAGCTCGATTGCCAGCGACTCGACCTGACCCCGCCCGACGTCCATGTATTGAAGCTTATCGACGAACAACGCGGGCTGAACCTGCAGGATCTGGGACGCCAGATGTGCCGCGACAAGGCACTGATCACCCGGAAGATCCGCGAGCTGGAGGGAAGAAACCTGGTCCGCCGCGAGCGCAACCCCAGTGACCAGCGCAGCTTCCAGCTCTTCCTCACCGACGAGGGGCTGGCCATCCACCAGCATGCGGAAGCCATCATGTCACGCGTGCATGACGAGTTGTTTGCCCCGCTCACCCCGGAGGAACAAGCCACCCTGGTGCATCTCCTCGACCAATGCCTGGCCGCGCAACCGCTTGAGGATATTTAAGAACATTCTTTTCGAAGCACAATGAAAAACGCCGGCGATCGCCGGCGTTTTTCGTTTCAGGTATCCGCTTACTGGCGAATGCCTTCGACGGAGAGCAGCAGCTCGACTTCCTGGGATGCCGGGCCGAGGTCCATCTTGATGCCGAAGTCTTTCAGCTTCAGGGTGGCGCTGCCTTCGAAGCCGGCACGGTAGCCGCCCCACGGGTCGTCGCCCTGGCCGATCAGCTTGGCCTTGATGGTGACCGGCTTGGTCACGCCGTTCAGGGTCAGGTTGCCGGTGATGTCGGCGCTGTCGCCGTTGGCCTTCACTTCGGTGGATTCGAAGGTAGCGGTCGGGTTCTTGCTGACGTTGAGGAAATCACCGCTGCGCAGGTGCTTGTCACGCTCGGCATGGTTGGTGTCCACGCTGTTGGTGTTGATGGTCACCTTGACCTTGTCGGCCGACGGGTTCTTCTCGTCGAAGGTGAAGCTGCCGTCGAAGTCGTTGAAGCGGCCGTACAGCCAGCTATAGCCCAGGTGCTTGATGCGGAACTCGATGAAGGCGTGCTGGCCTTCCTTGTCGATCTTGTAGTCCGCGGCCATTGCCTGGCCGGCGGTGAACAGTGCGGAGCCGAGCGCCAGCGCGGCAAGGGTCTTCTTCAGCATGGACATTCTCCTTAACGTGGTTGTTGATCATTCGACGAGCGACCGAGCATGCGCTTTAGGGTCGGGTCGCGGTCGACGAAGTGATGCTTGAGGGCGGCCAGGGCATGGAGGACGGCGAAGACCACCAGCGCCCAGGCCAGGTAGAGATGGATTTCACCCGCGACGTCCACCTGGTCGGGCAGCCCGCTGAGGGTCGCCGGCACGGAGAACCAGCCGAATACGCTGATCGGTTCGCCGTCGGCGGTGGAAATCAGGTAGCCCGCGACGATCACCGCCAGCAGCAGCCCGTACAGCGCGAGGTGGCCGAGCTTGCTCGCTACCCGCGTGAGCGGACCGTGGTTGACCGGCGCCGGCGGCGGCGGGCTGACGAAACGCCAGACGATCCGCACCAGCAGGGCGATGGCCAGCAGGATGCCGATGCTTTTATGCAGCGCCGGCGCGGGGTGGTACCAGGGGTCGTAATAGCTCAGTTCGCGCATCCACAGGCCCAGGCCGAACAGGCCGAAGACCACCAGCGCGCTGCCCCAGTGCAGGAACAGGCTGAATACGCCGTAACGGGATGAGGTATTGCGCCACTGCATGAAAAACTTCCTTGAAAAGCGAAGCCTCAAGACTAGCGGCAAATCCATCGAGTTAAAGCAGAAAATTCTGCTTTGAAACATCGATTCACAAGATAGGTTCGCAGGCTAAGAAAAAACCCTGGATTGCGCTGCGAACCGGGAAGCGCAAGGCGCCGGAGCTTCCGGCGCCGGCGAAGGGAATCAATCGAACAGGCGGGTGAACCAGGCGAACGGGTTCTTCTTCTCGCCGCCGGTCGTCGGTGCGGCTACCTTCTCGGCCTTCGCCACCATCGGCGCGCCCTCGATCACCGGAGTCTTGCCGGCGTACAGGTCGCGCACCTGGCTGGCGGCGCGCTTGCCGCTGCGCAGCGCCCCCTCGATGGTGCCGGGGTACAGCGCATCGGTGTGCTCGCCGGCGAAGGCGACCCGCGACAGCGGCTGTTCCCAGATCCGCCAGAAGCGCGTCACCTGGCCCGGACCGTAGGCCAGGTAGGAACCGCCGGTGCCCGGGTCGGCGCTGTAGCGACGAATTTCGTAGCCGGCGAAGGCACCGCGCATCTTCGGATAGAACTTGTTCATGCGGATCAGCACCTGGTCGACCATCTGCCGGTCGCCGAAAGCCTGCAGCACGCGGGCGTTGTCGCCGGACAGGTTGATCAGCACGTTGGCGCCGCCTTTCAGCGCCGGCTCGACCCAGATCATGCCCAGGCCCTGGTCGCTGAAGATCTCGCCGGAGAGGCGCGACTTGTCGTCCCACACCGGGCGCTTGAACTTCAGCAGGATCTGGTCGCGCCAGCCATAGTTGGTGCCCTTCAGCGCGGACATCTGGGTACCGCTCAGGGACGGGGTCATCTGGATCTGGCCGAGCGCCTTCAGCGGCACGGCGAGAACCACGTAGTCGGCCTTGTAGGTCTCGCTGCCGGCCTTGACGGCGACGCCGTCCTTGGCCTGGACGATGCTCGACACCTTGGACTTGGTCTTGATCGTCTTGATCTGCTTGACGAAGGCTTCCGCCAGCACCTGGCTGCCGCCGGGCAGGCGCGCCGCGCGCAGGTCGCGGTCATCGACGCCACGGTAGGCGCGGCCCTGCTGGGCGAGGTAGAGCAGCGACAGGCGCGACGGTTCGTCGTAGCGCGAGCGGATACGCTGGTTGACCAGCAGGCGCGCGGTCGGCGACAGGTTCAGCTTGTCCAGCCAGCGCGCGGCGTTCATCTGGTCGAGGGCGAACAGGGTATTGCTCGAGGCGGGGTTGAGCGGATCGGAGATCGATGCCGAGAGATCGTCCAGGGTCGACTCGAAGCGCTTGAGGTCGGCGGCGACGTTCGGCTGCTTGAGCGCGAGATCGCTGCTGCTGTAGTACAGGCCGTCGATCAGGTAGCTGGGGGTGCGGACGAAGTCCGGCGCCGGCACCGGCTTCAGCTTGAAGGTGTCCAGGTAGGCATTGAGCGTGGGCTGGACCTTCTGGTTGCCGACCCATTCGCTGGTGGCCAGGCCGGAACGCCCGCCCACCTGCGGCCGCGCCTCGAGCACCGTGACCTGCCAGCCGTTCTTCTGCAATTCGTAGGCCGCGCTCAGGCCTGCCAGGCCCGCGCCGACGACGATCGCCGTAGGCTGTTTATCCTTGCCCAGCGCCACCGCGCTGAACACCCCCAACATGAGAAACGCCGCGGCGCGCAGCCACCTTAACGACATACCGGACTCCCCAGGAAAAAAGCAAAGACGCAACGGCGCGCAGCATACGCCAGAGCCGTTTGGGCCACCATAGGAGTCCGTCGGCGGCTGCTGTCGGATGTGTCCCAACCCACCGGGTTGTTCATCTCACCCCCATTGCATAGGCTTTGCCGATCGATCCGAGGAGACAGCCCATGGGCCTTAACGCCGACTGGATGCAGCGCGACCTGAACGTACTCTGGCATCCCTGTACCCAGATGAAAGACCACGAACGCCTGCCGGTGATCCCGATCCGCCGCGGCGAAGGCGTCTGGCTGGAGGATTTCGAAGGCAAGCGCTACATCGACGCGGTCAGTTCCTGGTGGGTCAATGTGTTCGGCCACGCCAACCCGCGCATCAACCAGCGCATCAAGGACCAGGTCGACCAGTTGGAGCACGTGATCCTCGCCGGATTCAGCCACCAGCCGGTGATCGAGCTGTCGGAGCGACTGGTGAAGATCACCCCGCCGGGGCTCGACCGGGTGTTCTACGCCGACAGCGGCTCGGCGGGCATCGAGGTCGCGCTGAAGATGAGCTACCACTTCTGGCTCAATAGCGGCAGGCCGCGCAAGAAGCGCTTCGTCACCCTGACCAACAGCTACCACGGCGAAACCATCGCGGCGATGTCGGTGGGCGACGTGGCGCTGTTCACCGAAACCTACAAGTCGCTGCTGCTGGACACCATCAAGGTGCCCAGCCCGGACTGCTTCCTGCGTCCGGACGGCATGTGCTGGGAAGAACATTCGCGGAACATGTTCGCCCACATGGAGCGCACCCTGGCCGAAGGGCACGACGAGATCGCCGCGGTCATCGTCGAACCGCTGATCCAGGGCGCCGGCGGCATGCGCATGTACCATCCGGTCTACCTCAAGCTGCTGCGCGAAGCCTGCGACCGCTATGGCGTGCACCTGATCCACGACGAGATCGCGGTGGGCTTCGGCCGCACCGGGACGATGTTCGCCTGCGAGCAGGCCGGCATCGCCCCGGATTTCCTCTGCCTGTCCAAGGCCCTCACCGGCGGCTACCTGCCGATGTCCGCGGTGCTGACTAGCGAGACCATCTACCGGGGCTTCTACGACGACTACCAGACCCTGCGCGCCTTCCTCCACTCGCACACCTATACCGGCAACCCGCTGGCCTGCGCCGCCGCCCTGGCGACCCTGGAGATCTTCGAGGAAGACAAGGTGATCGAGGCCAACCGCGCGCTGTCCACCCACATGGCCAGGGCCACCGCGCACCTGGCCGACCACCCGCATGTCGCCGAGGTGCGCCAGACCGGGATGGTCCTGGCCATCGAAATGGTCCAGGACAAGGCGTCCAGGACGCCCTACCCCTGGCAGGAGCGCCGCGGCCTGAAGGTCTTCCAGCATGGCCTGGAGCGCGGCGCGCTGCTGCGCCCGCTGGGCAGCGTGGTGTATTTCCTGCCGCCCTACGTGATTACCCCGGAGCAGATCGACTTCCTCGCCGAGGTGGCCAGCGAAGGCATCGACATCGCCACCCGCGACGCGGTCAGCGTGGCGGTCAGCGACTTCCACCCGGACCACCGCGATCCGGGCTGAACGTCGCCGCCCCTTCGTCCCGAGGGGGCCGGTTCCAGCGCCCCGCGGCAGGCAGTAAACTGCGCGCCTGTCGCCACTACCCTCGAATCGCCATGCGCCTGTCCCGCTTCTTCGTCGACCAGCCTCTCGCCCTCGGCCAGCACGACCTGCCCGAGACCCAGGCCCACTACATCGGCCGCGTGCTGCGGCACGCCACGGGCGACGCCGTGCAACTGTTCGACGGCAGCGGCCGGGAATACCTCGGCGAGCTGGTCGAGGTCGGCAAGAAGAATGTCCGCGTCGAACTCCGCGAGCAGTTCGCCGGCCAGCCCGACTCGCCCCTGCGTATCCACCTGGGGCAAGGCCTGTCGCGCGGCGAGCGGATGGACTGGGCGATCCAGAAGGCCACCGAGCTGGGGGTGGCGGAAATCACCCCGATCGTCAGCGAGCGTTGCGAAGTGCGCCTAAAGGACGAGCGCGCCGACAAGCGCCTGCAACACTGGCGCCAGGTGGCGATCAGCGCCTGCGAGCAGTGCGGCCGTTCGAGCCTGCCGCTGATCCATTCGCCGCTGGCCCTGGAGGACTGGCTGCGCGGGCGGGACGATGACCTCAGGCTGGTCCTGCACCCAGTAGCCGCCCCCCTGGCCAGCCATGCGCCGCCGTCGCGCCTGGCCTTCCTGGTGGGTCCCGAAGGCGGCCTGAGCGATGCCGAGGTGGAGCAGGCGCAGGCGGCCGGTTTCCACGCCGCGCGCCTCGGCCCGCGAGTGCTGCGCACCGAGACCGCGCCGGTGGTAGCGTTGGCGGTGGCCCAGCAACTCTGGGGCGACTTCGCCTGATATTTCTCCCGCCGCTTTACAACGGCGACAGCCAGTGAATACCGTTGCGCAACCCACTTCGCAACGGATCGCACGCATGGACACGCCCGTTACCTTCGATTGGAAGATCCGCCTGCCCGACGTGCTCGGCGTACTCCGCCGAGACTATGCCGGACGCTTCCCGCAGTTGGCCTCCGCCGCACTGGAGACGCTGCTGGAGCGCCTGCGCGACGACCTTCCCGAGGATTTCCTGCCAGCCCTCGGCCAGGAGCTGGAATCCCTGGGACTGGCGTTGGTGGAACGCCTGGACGAAGACGACAGCCTGAACCTGTATGTGGTCGGCGCCACCCACAGCCGGCGCCTCTTCGATGCGCTCGCAGCGCAGGGCCACAACGCCCGCACGCTGCGCCAGGAAGACGTCCCCGAGGGCGCCCGGGCGGCCCTCCCCGCCGCCGCGCCGGCCGGCCTGGCGCCGGCTTCGGCCTACATCTGCCTCGAACACGCCGAGCACCTGGCGCCCGGCCTGGCCATCGCCCGCCTGCCGGGCGAGGACAGCCGCAACCTGCTGGACCTGCGCCAATGGCCCAGGCTGCAACGCCTGCCCGATGGCGCGGAGGAAACCCAGGGCGCGTTGCTCTGCCGGGCCAGTTCGGCGGACGGCCTGCACGCCTGGGTCAGGATGACCCGTTCGGGAAGCCCCTACGCCTGGCTGCATCGCTCCCGCGACCTCGCCTCGTTGACGCCCGAACTACCGCCCTTGCCGCTGCCGCCGGCGCAGTCGTTGCGCCAACGCCGCACCCCGGAACTTGCCATCGGCCTGGCCGGGGACGACCTGCTCCTGGCCGACCGCGGCCTGTTCTTCCTCTATCCGGGCTTCGCCCAGGGCAACGATGAACCGCGGTTGCTCTTCGAGGTGCCGCAAGCGCGGCGCTCCATCGAGAATCCGCCGGCGGTCTTCACCACTCCGGACCAGCGCGTCTGCCTGCTCTCCCGCGGGCAGTTCTTCGAATGGCGCGAGGCACGCATCCAGCCCCTGCCGTTCCCCGTCGGCAAGGATCTGCCCGCCGATCCGGCGCAACCGACCTCGGCGGCGCCCGGGACCATCGTCTGGCTGGAGCGTGAAACGCTCTGCGAAGCCCGGCTCGACAGCGGCGAGATCCGCAGCCACTCGCTGGACGGCCTGGCCGAAGGTCCCTACCTGAAGCTCCAGGCCCTGGACGGAGGCTGGCTGCTCCTAGCACCGTGGCTGGAACCGCATCGCTCGCGGGACCTCGCCCAGCTCTGGCACCTCGAATCCGGCCGGGCGCTGCGCATCCGCTACGGCGAACTGGACCTGGAGGGCGGACTACAGCACTGGGCGGAGCTGCCCGACGGCCGGATCGTCATCGGCGACCATGCCCGGCATGTCGACCTCGGCAGGTTCGAAAGCCTGCGCCAACGCCTGCTGCGGCGGCGCCTGGCGCCGGCCTGAGGCGCGGCTACAGCCCGCGCAGCGCCAGTCCTGCCAGGCCGAGCAGGAGCACGCCGCAACCGGCGTAGCTGACGCGGTGCCAGAACAGCGAGGTGTTGCGCCGCAGCCAGTCCACCAGCGCCGCGCAGCAAAAGCACCAGATCAGCGACGAGAGCATGAAACCGGCGAAGAACACCAGCGACTGCGCCTGGTTCGGCGTGCCGTCGACGATCCCCGCCAGGGCGCTGCCGAGGGCGCCCCAATAGACCACGTTCTTCGGGTTGGACAGGGAGATCGCCGCGCCGGCGCCGAAGGCGTTGCGCCCCTGCTCGCCGGCATCCTCCGCCGCCAGCGGCGGACGCCAGGCGTCGCGCAAGCCTTGTACGCCGAGCCAGGCCAGGTAGGCGGCACAGGCCAGGGTCAGGGGAATCCGCACCTGTTCGTAGCCCAGCAGCAGTGCCAGCCCGGTGAGCCCGAGCAGGGCCCAGACGGCATCGCCGATCAGCGACCCCAGTTGCACCAGCAACGCCGGGCGGAAGCCGCCGGTCAAACCACGGCGCAGCGTTTCGCTGAACACCGCGCCAGGAGAAACATTGAAGGCGAAACCGAACAGCAAGGCGGCGAGGAAGATGGCGAGCATGGGACGACGACTCCGTGGGTGGGTCGTCGGATTATCCCGGCCGGCAGCGAAGCGGACTTGAACCGGATTGCGCAGTTCAGCCGCGCACAGCGCGCTGGTAGCGGCCCGGCGAAATGCCGTAGGCGCTGGTGAAGTAACGGGTCAGGTGGCTCTGGTCGGCGAAGCCCAGGGCGTGGGCCACCTCGCCCACCGCCAGGCCACGGCGCAACAGGCCGAGGGCGCGGCGGGTGCGCAGTTGCATGCTCCACTGGCGCGGGCTGAGCCCGGTGGCCTTCTTGAACGCCCGCAGCAGGTGGTATTTCGACAGGCCCACCTGCTCCGCCATCCCATCCAGGTCCGGCGGCTCGGCCAGGCGCTCGGCGAGCAGCGCCTGCAGGCGGGCGACAGCCGGGCGCCCAGGATCGGCCCTCTGCGGCAGGCGGGTGCCGCTCGCCGCCAGCAGGCGGCCAAGGAACTCCAGCAGGCGCTCCTCGCCCCGTTCGCGGGCGAAGCGGTCGCTGGCCAGCAAGGCTTCGATGCTAGCGGCCAACTCGCGGCCCAGCGCCGGACTGCGCAGCAGCGGGCGGTCGAACTCGACGGAGGAAAGATCCAGGCTGCTCGCCAGTTCGGCGGCAGGCAGATAGAGGCTGGCGAAGCGCCAGGGCTGGCCGTCGCGGACGCCGCCGCCCTGGATCTGCCCCGGGTTGTAGAGGGTCAGGTCGCCGCTGTCGGCCTGGAAGGTACGGCCATCCAGCCAGACATCTTCCAATCCGCAGAGGTTGGCGCTGATGACGAACTCGTCGTGGCTGTGCTTCTCGAAGCGGTGCCCGGCCAGGCTGGCGCTGGCGACCTCGAGGGAGGCGCCGATCCGCGCGTGTTGCAGGCCGGCCATGGACGGCTTAGATCAGGCCGGCGTCGGCGAGCTTCTCTTCGAGCCCGGCCAGGTCCGGAATCCGCGCGGTTTCGCCGCCGATGTCCACCGCCGCCAGTTCCAGCGCTGCCAGCGGCGCGGCGGTGCTCGCGAGATTGGCGTCCAGCCGCACCGAGCGCGGAATGCCCTGCACCAGCAGGGCGAGGAATTTCACATGGGGTCGTCCGCCGAGGGCGTTGATGACCACCACCCGCGCGCTGCTGCCGAGTACCGGCTGCTGTTCGCCGCTGGAGGCCGCCTCGAAGGACAGCAGCGGCAGGCGCAGGTCGCGCCAGGCCACCTGGCCCAGGTACCACTGCGGCACGCCGGCGGCGACCTGCGGGTTGCGATAGGCGATCAGTTCGGCCACGGCGACGTTGGGCAACAGCAGGGTGCGGTCGCTCAGCGGCAGGAGCAGCCCGGTGAGGCTGTCCGGGGTCGGGTTGGCTGGGGTGTTCCGGCTCATGCCATCCTGCTCGATCACGGCCTGGTTCATGTTTCGACTCCTGTCGGCGCGCAGCGTGCGGCCAGATGCTTGACCAATGCCTCGGCCAGTTCGCGGGGGCTGGCATTGAAACTGCTGTAACCGGCTTCGCGCAAGCTGTCCGGCATGCTCGAACAGACGCAACTGTCGGCGCGCTGGGTCCATACCTCGCCACCCTGGCGCCGCACGTAGGCGGCAGCGGCGCTGCCGTCGCTACCCATGCCGCTGAAGACGATCACCCCGCAGTCGGGCCCGAACTGCTGGGCCAGGTTGAGCATCATCTGGTCGATGGACGGGGTGTAGGGTTCCGGCCAGGGACGCTGGCTGCATTTCAGCCGCCCGTCGTGGTGGAAACCGAGTTCGTGCAGCACCGGCACCACCATGACCTCGCCGCAACGCAGCGCTTCGCCGTCGCGGACGTTCTTCACATGCCACTGGCTGTGCCGGCCGACTGCCTGCGGCAGGTTCTGCTCGAAGCTGGCGTCGATGTGCTGGGCATAGAGGAAGCCGATCGGCAGGCCGCCGGGCAAGGCGTCGAGAAATGCCTTCACCGCCGCCGGGCCGCCGAGCGAGGCCGCCAGCAGCCACACCTCGCGGGCCGCTTCGCCGGCCTGCAGCGGCATCGCCGCGAGGTCGCCGGGAATCTCCAGGCGCGGCGGACGCTCCTCGTCGAGCAATGCGCCGAGGCTGTCGCCAACGCCATCGCTGGGGTCGCCGATCAAGCGCTTCAGCTTGCCGATCAGCCGCCGCTCCCAGCGCGGGTAATGTTCGGTATGCCGCTCCGGCGCGTGGCCCTCGCCGAACAGCACCGGCGCACGGTCCTGCTCCAGCAGGCTGTCCAGCAGCGGCGAGTCGTCCTGCTGGGTCAGGTCCACCAGCCACAGGTCGGGCGCGCACTCCAGCGCGGCGTCGTCGACCCTGGCTGGGTCGGCGTTGAGCACCACCTCGTAGCCATGGCCGAGCAGCGCCTGTTGCAACACGTGGCGCTGCAACGAAGTGTCGGCGATCACCGCGACCCGTGGCGTGGCGCGCTCACTCATGCTGGCCGACCAGGGACTGGATGGCTTCGAGCAGCTCGGTTTCCTGGTAAGGCTTGCCGAGGTACTGGTTGACGCCGATGCCCAGCGCGCGCTCGCGGTGTTTCTCGCCGGTCCGCGAGGTGATCATGATGATCGGCAGGTTGCCCAGGCGCTCGTCGTGGCGCACCAGGGTGGCGACCTCGAAACCGTCCATGCGCGGCATCTCGATGTCCAGCAGGAGGATGTCCGGACGGTGCTCCTGGAGCTGGGCGATGGCGTCCACGCCGTCCTTCGCGGTCAGCACGTTCATGCCGTTGCGCTCCAGCAGGCGGGTGGTGACCTTGCGCACGGTGACCGAGTCGTCCACCACCATGACCAGCGGCGGCCGCTGCTGCTCGCTTTCGCTCGCCGCCATTTCCTGGCGCAGCGCCAGGCGTTCGCGACGGTTTTCCTGGCCGAGCAGCGCGTGCCGGGAGCGGATGGTCGCCAGCAGGTCGAGGATCACCACCACCCGGCCATCGCCGAGCAGGGTCGCCCCGGAAATCCCGGCGACCCCGGCGAACTGCGGTCCGAGGCTCTTCACCACGATCTCGCGGGAACCGGCCAGCGAGTCGACCTGCACCGCCACCGCATGCTCCGAGGAGCGCACCAGGATCACCGGCAAGGGCAGCGACTGGCCGACCAGCTTGGGTTCCTGGCCGTTGTTCAGCAGCTCGCCGAGGTACTTCAGTTCGTAGGACTGCCCGGCGTATTCGAAGCTGGGCGTATCCAGCCCCGCCTCGCCGCGCTGGTCGTAGAGCGCCTCCAGTTCGTAGGGCGAAACCCGCACGATGCCCTCGATGGTGTTCAGCGGCACCGCGTAGAGATCCTCGCCGGATAGCACCATCAGCGCCCGGTTCACCGACACGGTGAACGGCAGCCGCACGTTGAAGCGGGTGCCCTGGCCCGGCTCGGTCTGGATGCTCACCGAGCCGCCGAGCTGCTTGACCTCGGAGTTGGCCACGTCGAGGCCGACGCCGCGCCCGGAGATCTGGGTGACCTTTTCGGCGGTGGAGAAACCGGACTCGAGCACGAACTGCAGCACTTCATGATCGCTGAGGTCGCTGTCGGCGCTCATCAGGCCACGCTCGATGGCCTTGCGCCGTACCGCGTCGAGGCGGATGCCGGCGCCGTCGTCGGAGAGGGTGAGGAGGATGTCGCCGCCCTCGCGGCCGATGTTCAGGCGGATCGTACCGTGCTCCGGCTTGCCCGCCGCGCGGCGCGTCTCGCCGGACTCGATGCCGTGGTCCACGGCGTTGCGCAGCATGTGCTCCAGCGGCGCGACGATACGTTCGAGAACGGTACGATCCATCTCGCCGTCGGCGTTGCCGACCACGAACTCGACCTGCTTGCCGAGTTCGCCGGCCACCTGCCGGACGATCCGCCGCAAACGCGGTACCAGCCGATCGAACGGCACCATGCGGGTGCGCATCAGGCCTTCCTGGAGTTCGGTGTTGACCCGCGCCTGTTGCAGCAGCAGGGTCTCCGCGTCGCGGTTCTTCGCCGCCAGGGTTTCCTTCAGGTCGAGAAGGTCGGAGGCCGATTCGAAGAGTGCGCGCGAGAGCTGCTGCAACTGCGAATAGCGGTCCATTTCCAGCGGGTCGAATTCTTCGTAGCCGGCGCGTTCGGCATCGGCCTGGTGACGCGAGAGGATCTGCGCCTGGGTCTCGGTGTCGAGGCGGCGCAACTGGTCGCGCACCCGCTCGATGGTGGACTCCATCTCGCCGAGGGTGAAGCCGACGTCGCTCACCTGCTGCTCGACCCGGCCGCGGAAGATCGAGGTCTCGCCCGCCAGGTTGACCAGGTTCTCCAGCAGTTCCGCCGGCACCTTCACCAGTTCCTGCGGGGCACGCCGGGAAGCGGCCTCCTGGGCCGCCTCCTGGGCCTTGCGCACGAACGGCAGGGTGGTGGCCGGGGCGGCCGGAGGCGCCGCCTCGGCCGCCATGATCGCGCCGGCCGCCGGGGCCAGGCGGGTCAGCTCGGCCAGCGCGGAGGCCACCGCGCGGTCGGTATCGTCGGCCTGGACCAACGCCTGGGCGGGCTCGGGCCGTTCACCGGCCTCGTCGTCCTCGGCCAGCCGCTCGCGCAACAGGTCGACCTGCCGCTGCAGGCCTTCCAGCCCCGACTGCGCATCCAGCAGCAGGCTGTCCGGCCACGGCGCGCCCTGTTGCTGCGCATCGGTGAGATGCTGCTCGAGGTCGTGGGCCAGGTTGCCCAGCTCGGTCTGCCCGGCCAGGCGCGCGCCGCCCTTGAGGGTGTGCAGGATCCGCAGCAGGTCGTCCAGCGGCTGGGCGTCGCCGTTGCCGCCGTCCCAGCGGCCGAGCGCCAGTTCGAGGTTCTCCAGCAGGTCGTCGGCTTCCTCGAGGAAGATGTCGAGGATCTCGCTCTCGTCGGCCGCCGCACCCTTCGCCGCCAGCGGCTTGAGGCTGACGCTGGTGGGTACGCTCAGTTGCTCGTCGGGATCGCTGCGCAGGCGCCTGATCTCCGCGATCAGCGCCTGCCCGTCAGGCAGCGTGCGATGGCCACGCACCGCCTCGAGCATCTCGGCCAGCTCGTCGTGGCAGCGCTGCAGCAGGCCGAACAAGGCCGGGCTGGCGCGCAGGCGTCCGCCGCAGAGGCCTTCGTAGAGGAATTCAAGCTCATGGGCGAGGTCGCCGATCTCGCCGATCTCGGCCATCCGCGCACCGCCCTTGAGGGTATGCAGGTCGCGCTGCAAGGCTTCCAGTTCGATGGTGTTGTCGACGTCGTCGATCCAGCGCTGCAACGCGGCGGCAGCGCTGTCGAGGATATCGAAGCCTTCCTCGAGGAAGATCTCCACCAGTTCGGGATCGCGCTCTTCGAACGCCTCCGCAGCGGGCGGCTGCGTCGCGGCAGGCGCGGCGGGCTCCTCGACGGCCGGTGCAACGAGTTCCTCGACGGGGCTTTCCGCCTCGCCCGGTGTCGCGGCCTCGGCCAGCGGGCCCTGGCGGAACCGGCGGATCGACTGGATCAGGTCGTGCGGGTCGGCCAGGGGCTGGCCGGCGCTCAACTGGTCGAGCTGTTCGGCCAGGCGATCGTGACAGGCTTGCAGCAATCCGGCCAGTTGCGGGGAGTGCTGGTAACGGCGGTCGACCAGTCCTTCGTAGAGGGCCTCCAGCTCGTGGGCCAGGTCGCCGATCTCGGCGATCTCGGCCATCCGTGCGCCGCCCTTGAGGGTGTGCAGGTCGCGCTGCAGGGCGCTGAGCGAAGACAGCGCGCCCGGCTCGGCCTGCCATTGGGCCAGTGCCTGGCCGGCGCTTTCGAGGATGTCCACCGCCTCTTCGAGGAAGATCGACACCATTTCCTCGTCCAGCTCGCGGCCGGGAGCCGGTGCAGGCGCTGCCGGTACGGTCTCCTCGGCAGGCGTCCCGGCCTCTTCGAAGACCGCCTCGGGGAGGGCCAGCTCTTCGTCTTCCGGGGGGAAATCGTCGGCGCCGAGGCTCTCCGGGTCGATGAACGGAACGGCCTCGGCGGCGGGCGCTTCCAACAGTTCCTGCAGGGCCGCGACCCGCTCCGGACGCGGCGTGACCTGCAGGCCGGCGGCGACCTGGTCCATCATCCCGATCAGCGCCTCATGGGCCTGGCGGGCTTCCTCGAAGAACGCCGGGCTGACCGCCAGGCGGCCTTCCTCGACGGCATCGTAGAGTGCCAGCAAGGCCTGGCAGAGTTCTTCCACCTGTGGCAGCTCGGCATGCCGGGCGCCCTGGTCCAGAGCGCTGAGTTCCTCGCGCAGCGCGCTCAGCTCCTGGCGCTCCTGCGGATGCTCGTGCCAGCGCTCGAGCAGGTCCTCGGCGTCCAGCAGGATGTCCATGCCTTCGACGAGGAACGCCTCGATCAGCAACGGATCGCGGCGCTCGCCGGCATCGCTGTAGCGCTCGGCCTCGAGCGAGGCGATGCGCTCCTGGTGCAGTGCCTCGATACGCTCCAGCAACGCGTCGCTGCCGGGGATCGGGTTCAACGGCCGGTGCGCACCGACCTGTTCCAGGCCGATGCGGAACAGTTGCTCGGCGTCGTGCAGCAACTCGGCTTCGCGCAGGTCGAAGGCGAGCAGGTTGGACTTGTATTCCTTGACCAGTTTTTCCAGCGGCGTGGCGATCTCCGCGATCGGCAGGATGCCGGCCATGTGCGCGCTGCCCTTGAGGGTATGCAGGGCACGCTGCAAGGCATCGGTGACCGGCTGCGGCAGTTCGCGGGCGCAGTCGGCGAGGAAGCCGACCAGGGCCTCGAGATGGGTCTCCGCCTCGTTGGTGAAGATCTCCAGCAGTTGCGGATCGAGCAGTTCGACGTCGCTCTGCGCCTCGGCAGCGGCCTGCGGCGCGTCGGCCAATGGCGGCGCCTGGAAGCCGTTGTCCAGGCTCGACGGCTGCTCCGCCCCGGCTTCCGGCGGTACTCCGCCGTCGTCCGGCGCCGGCGGTTCCGGCAGCGGCTCGCCCTTGGCCAGGGCATGTGCGGTGGCCGCCAGCAGGTCGACATCGTCGCGCTGGCGCTGGGCATTGGCGGCGAACTCCTCGACCAGCTCAGGCAACAGGGCCACGACCTGGTCCACCACTCGCTGAACCGGCTCGCTGGCGGCGATGCTGCGATCGAGCACGCGGTTGAACAGGTTCTCTATCGACCAGGCCAGTTCGCCGATCACCAGGGCACGGACCATCCGTCCGCTGCCCTTGAGGGTATGGAAGGCACGGCGTACCTCGGTCAGCGCTTCGCGGTCGTCGTGGTCGGCTTTCCAGGCCGGCAGATAGCGGCCGAGGGTCTCCAGGACCTCGCCGGCCTCCTCGATGAAGACCTCGCGCAGTTCCTCGTCCACCGGTTCCTCGTCGGCCGGCGGCGGCAGCAGGCTGACCGGAACGTTCTGCGCCGGCGGGTTGATCGGCTGCACCGGCGCAGCCATCACCTCGGCCAGAGACAGGGCCGGCGCTGCGCTGGCGAGCGCCTCGGCGGCAGGCGGCGCCTCGGCCTCGGGCAATTGCACCTCGGGGAGATCGAGGTCGGAAAGATCCAGTTCCTCCAGGCTAGAGCCCTCCCAGGCGGACACCTCGCCCTCCGCCTCCGGCAAGGCTACATCCAGCGGCAGCGGATCGAGCGCATCGAGAACCAGCTCCTGTTCAGCGGAGCCGTCGAAAGGCTCCAGCGCCGGCAACGGCTCGAGGCTTTCCAGCGGCGCGTCGAAGGACAGCGCCGGCTCCTCCAGGCTCAGATCCAACGTCTCGTCGGCCTGCGCCGGCTGCGCCAGGTCATCGCCGAGCCCCCACTGCTCCGGCAGCGACCAGTCCGCCAGGGCCGCCGGCCCGGAGGCCGGGGCCGCATCGGCGGGCAGGTCGAGGCCGGAGAGATCGATCTCGTCGAGGCTGAAATCGTCCAGGCTGCGGGCAGGCGCCGGGGTCGACTGCGGCTGGCCGCTCTCCTCGACCACCTCCGGCAACGCCGGCGGCACTTCGGCGGAATCGTCCAGCGGCAGGTCCAGGGCCAGGTCGAGGGACGGCTCGCCGGCGTCGGGCGCGACTTCGCCAAGGGTCCAGTTGTCGTCGCTGGCCAGCAGCGGGGCATCTTCCCTCGCCGCCTCGGCAGGAGCCGTGTCGGCGGGCGGTTGCTCCGCTGTCTCGGCGACCTCGACGACCGCCTCCGGCCTCTCCGGCTCGGCAGCCGGGGACTCGATGGCAGCGGGCCCGGACAGGCCGGGCTCGGCCGGGGCCGACGAATTCGGTTTCAGCGTATAGCCGAGGTTCGCCAGGCTGTCCTCGGCGACGTCGAGGATCAGGTCGCTCTGGCTGGCATGGTCCTCGCTCAGGCGCTCCAGGTAATACTCGACGCTGGTGATGGCATCGGCCAGGGTATCCAGGCTCTGCCAGTCCGGCACCGCCTTGCGCGCCAGCAGCTGTTCCTGGATATAGCGGTTGCAGGTTTCCAGCAGGGTCGCGGCGCGCTCCAGCGGGATCATCGCCAGGCCGCCGCGGACTTGGGTCAGCAGCTCCGGCACGCGGGCCAGGTGCTCGTGGTTCCACTGCGAGGCGATGAACTCGATGATCGCGTCCTTGGCCTGCTCCAGACCGTTGCGCGCTTCCTTGATCACCAACTGGTGGATTTGCGCCACATCGGTGGTGGGCAGGCGGCTTTCCTCGCTGTTGCGCTCGTCGCCGGGACCGGCCATGCCGGCCAGGGTGGCCTCGACGTAGAGCAACGCGCCGGCGACGTCCATCAGGATCGCGTCGCTCGGCTCGCGGCGGCCCTGGGCCAGGGCGTGGATGACGTCCAACTGGTCGAGGATGACCTTGCGCGGTTGGCCGAAGCCGAGTACCGCCAGGGTATCGGCGATCTGCTTGAGCGGCGCCAGGAGGGCGTCCAGTTCCGAGGGGTGGCCACGGTCGCTGCGCACGAACAGGTCGAGGCTGTCCTTGATCCGCACCAGTTCCTCGCACAACGCACCGACCACCGAACGCATCGCGTCGCGGTCGGGTCCGGCGAGGCGGGCGCGCTCGGCATCCACCGTCTCGTGGTCGGGCAGCGCCTCGTCGAGGCGGTACTGTTCCTTCAGTGCGCGGATTCGCGGCGACTGCGAAGGCGCCTTGGCCACGTAGAACAGCAGGTTCTTCACCAGCTCGTCCGGCGCGGCCTGGTTCAGGCCGTCGGCGCCCTGCTCGACCAGGCGCTTGAGTTCGCGGTCGAGCTGGCGCAGCAGGGTGCGCACCGAGGCGCTGTTGACCACGCTACCGTTGGCCAGGCCCTCGACCAGGCCGGAAGCGATGCTCCACAGCGGCCCCAGCGGTGCCTCGCGGCACAGGCCCTCCAGGCGCGCATAGACACGCGCCAGGTAGCCGAGGCTGGTGGCCACGTCCTGGTTGCGCAGCAGGCCGACCAGGGCCATCTGCTGGGTCTGGCGCAGCTTGCGCAGCAAGCCGCCGAGTTCGTCGGTGCGCAGTTGCGCGATGGCCTCGCCGTCCAGTTGCGGCTGGCGCTGCGACAGGTCGGGCGCGAACAGGCTGGTTTCCGAGAGCAGCTTCTCGCCGCGCGCGGCGCGCAGGTCGTTGAGCAGCGGCAGGACCACCATCGGCAGGTCGCGCCGGGCGGTCTGGATCCGGTCGAGGTAGACCGGCAGTTGCAGGATCGCCTGCATCAGCACTTCCAGGGCCTCGCTCTGGTTCGGCACGCGACCGTCCAGCAAGGCCTGGACCAACTGCTCCATTTCCTCGGCGAGCAGGGCCGCGCCGTAGAACTCGACCATCTGCAGGGTGCCCTGCACCTGGTGCACGTAGGTCAGGCAGAACCGCATGCGGGTCGGGTCCTGCGGGTTCTCGACGAACGCTTCCAGCGCCTGGCGCGCCTGTTTCAGGGTTTCGGCGATCTCGCCTTTCACCCATTCCAGAGCGACGTAGTCGTGCCGGTCACCCATAGCCACTCCATTCATGTGCCTGAGTACCCCTTACGGGTAAAGGCCAGGACCCGCTCGTCGGCGACCGGCTCGAGCTCCGGATGGCTCCAGTCGACCACTTCGCCGACCCCGATCACCAGCAAGCCTCCCGGCGCCAGCCGTTCGGCCAACCGGTTGAGGATCTCGCGCCGTCGCCAGCGACGGAAGTAGATCAGCAGGTTCTGACAAAAAATCACGTCCATGCCGGACCAGGGCGCCTTCGCCAGGTCCAGCACATTCAGCCGGGCGCAGCAGACGCGCTCGGTCAGTATCGTTTTCACGCTGAAGCTGCCGTCGGCCTGGCGTTCGCAATAGCGTTCGACCAGTCCGGCCTCCAGTTGCTCCAGCTTGCGGGCCGGATAGTTCGCCTGCCGCGCCCGCTGCAGGGCGTGAAGGCTGATATCCGTCCCGGTGACGCCGAAAAAATCTTCCCGTTCCTGCCCGCGCAACGCCTGCGCGGCGCACATCGCCAGCGAGTAGGGTTCCTCGCCGCTGGAGCAGCCGACGCTCCACAGGGCCCAGGGCCGCGGCATGCCTTCGCGGCGCAGGCGCTCGCCCAGGTAGCGCTCGAGCAGCTCGAAAGACGGGGGATGACGGAAAAAACGGGTTTCCTGGACGGTCAGGCGGTCCAGCAGGGTCGCCCACTCCACTGCGCCACGCGGACCGTCGGTCACTTGGCGGTAGTAGCTGTGGTAGTCGCCGATGCCCAGTTCACGCATGCGCGCGGTCAGGCTGGCCTGCAGGAACGTCCGGCGCTGCTCGTTAAGCACCACGCCGGTGCGGTTCTCCAACAGGACCTGCCAGTCGCGGAACTCCGCTGCCGACATATCGGCCAGCGGCTGCAGTGACCAGACGCCGTTCGCCTGCATGCCGTGCCCCTCGTCCAAGGTGTCGACGCGGCGCCCGCCAGGCGGCCGCCGCGCCTATGCTCAGGCCTGCTCCACGCCCTCCGGCAGTTTGAAGCCGGATACCGAGTTGCGCATCTCGCTCGCCATCTTCGCCAGGTTGCCGATGCTCCGCGCGGTGGCGGTGGTACCGGCGGAGGTCTGCGAGGTGATCTCCTGAATGACGTTCATGGTGTTGGAAATGTGGCCGGCCGACGATGCCTGCTGACGGGCGGCGTTGGAGATGTTCTGGATCAGTGCCGCGAGGGTCTTGGATACCTTCTCGATCTCCTCCAGGGCCACACCGGCGTCCTGGGCCAGGCGCGCGCCGCGGACCACCTCGGAGGTGGTCTGCTCCATCGAGATCACCGCTTCGTTAGTGTCGGTCTGGATGGTCTTCACCAGCGCCTCGATCTGCTTGGTCGCCGCCGAGGAACGTTCCGCCAGTCGCTGTACCTCGTCCGCTACCACGGCGAAGCCGCGGCCCGCGTCCCCGGCCATCGACGCCTGGATCGCGGCGTTCAGGGCGAGGATGTTGGTCTGGTCGGCGATGTCGTTGATCAGGCTGACGATGTCGCCGATCTCCTGGGACGACTCGCCGAGGCGCTTGATTCGCTTCGAGGTGTCCTGGATCTGCTCGCGAATGTTGTCCATGCCGGTGATGGTGTTGTGCACCACCTCGTTGCCCTTGTTGGCAATGGCTACCGAACGTTCCGCTACCGCCGAGGATTCCGAGGCGTTCGCCGATACCTGGTCGATCGACACCGCCATTTCGTTGATCGCCGCCGAGGCGCCGGCGATTTCCTGCGCCTGGTGCTCGGAGGCTTCGGCCAGGTGCATCGCGGTGGACTGGGTTTCCTGGGCCGCTGCGGCCACCTGCACGGCGGTCTGGTTGATGGTCTCCACCAGTTCGCGGAGCTGGTCGATGGAGTAGTTGATCGAGTCGGCGATGGCGCCGGTGAAGTCCTCGGTCACGGTCGCGGCCACGGTCAGGTCGCCGTCCGCGAGGTCGGCGATCTCGTCGAGCAGACGCAGGATCGCGGCCTGGTTGCGGTCGTTCTTCTCGGCGGTCTCGGCCAGCCGGCGGTTGGTCTCGCGCACCATCACCAGGCCGATCAGGATGATCGAGGCCAGGGCCAGGGCGCCGAGGACGTAACCGGCGAACAGGTTGATGCTACGCCCGCCGGCCAGGTTCTCGAAGCCGTCGGCCAGTTGCGAGGCCTTGTCCAGCAGGGTCTGCGAAACGCTGAAGATGTTGTTCGCCGCTTCCCGGACCTGGAACAGGTCGGGCGAGGTCTCGAGGATCTCGTCCACCGAGCCGGAGACGAACTCGAAGAGTTCGGCGATCTCGTTCAGGCGATCCACCGCCTCGGCGTTGGTCACCTTGGAGATGCTCATCGCCGCGTTGCCTTCCTGCATGCCCTTCAGTACGCGGCCGAACAGGCTGGCGTCGCGGCCGAAGCTGTCGGCGGCCTGCACCGAGTTCTCGTCGCCGGCCAGCACCTTGTTCACCGAGCCGAGGATACGTTCGGCGAGCAGCGACTGGCGCTGGGCGACCGCGACCTGGTCGGCTGGGGCACCGTTCTCCAGCAGGATGTCGACCACCTCTTCGTATTCCACCTGCAGCTGCGGGATGGTTTCGGCGAGGGTCGAGGCCACCTGGTGCAGGGACAGTACGGTCTGTTCGCTGGCGAGGATGGAGTCGGCGTTCTTGCGCAGGCCGTCCCAGTCCTGCTGCACCACGTCCATCTGCGGCTTCACCGCTTCGGGGCTGGGCGGCAGGGATGTGCTCTCGTCGCCGTTGACCAGGATGTTCCAGCGTTTCTCGAAGTCGTTGCGCGCATCCTTCAGGAGCTTGAACGCCTCGCCCTTGCCCGCCGCCGCTTCGGTGGCGTTCTTCGCGATCCGCTGCGACAGGACGCGCAGTTCGCCGGCATGGCCGATGTACTGCTTGTCATGGTTCGACTGGGTGTTGAGGTAGGCAAAGTTGGCGAACAGCAACACGATCGAGACGATGAGGACGATGAACAGCCCCGCGATCACCGAGCTGCTGCGCATGCCCGCGAAAAGATTGCCTGCGTTGATTTTCTTCATATTTGGCCCCCGCCCGGACCGACCACGATTACGATTTCCATGTCACGACACGGGCCGGCAGACCGGCCCAACCGGTGAAGCTGTTTATACGGCGACGTCGAGGAAGCCCTGGTGTTGCGCCAGCGCATGCGGGCTGAACACCAGCCACGGCTGCTCTCGATGGAAGACGCCATGAATGAAGGGTTGCAGTGCCGCTTCTAGTGGCGGCAGCTGTTCGCTGAAGGTGTCCACCGGGAAGTGCTGCATGCCGAACACCTCATCGACGATGAGGCCGGCGAACACGTCCAGGTGCTCCACCACCAGCACCCGCCGCTGCTTGCGCAAGGGCGACAGTTCGGTGCCGAGGAAACCGCAGAGGTCCATGATCGGCAGCAGGCGGCCACGTACGTTGGCCACCCCCTTGACCCAGGTCTTCACGCCCGGCAGCTGGGTGTAGCGCGGTTCGTGCAGGACTTCGCCGACCTCCCCCATGGGGGCGACGAAGAACCGCCCGCCCATGCGGAAGCCGATCCCGCTCCAGCTCTGCACCGCCTCCTGCTGGGCCGGCAGGCCGGCGGCCAGGCGTCGGCAGCGCTGATCGATGTCGACGAGGAGCTGGAAGGGGGTCTGAACGTCCGACATGCGGGGCCTGGTCTTTCCGGGGTCAGGGTGAGCGATGCGCTGCGACGGGCTCAGCCCGCCAGCACCGCATTGATGGTTTTCAGCAGGGTCTCTTCGTCCACCGGCTTGGTCAGGTAGTCGCGAGCGCCCTGGCGCTTGCCCCAGACCTTGTCGGTCTCCTGGTCCTTGGTGGTGACGATGATCACCGGGATGGCGCTGGTCTCGGCGTCCTTGGTCAATTGACGGGTCGCCTGGAAGCCGTTGAGGCCGGGCATGACGATGTCCATCAGGACCACGTCGGGCTTTTCCTGGCGGGCCAGGGCGACGCCGTCGCCGCCGTTCTCGGCCTTGAGTACCTGGTGACCATGCTTTTCCAGCATGGCGGTCAGCTTGTACATCTCGGTCGGAGAGTCATCAACAATCAAAATACGAGCCATGGGATCCCCATCACGAAATAAGCATCAACGGCCATGCGGCCGGATATCAGGAAACGGCGTCCACCGGGGTGAAGCTGGGTACGTGTGCCTTGATCGCGCCCAGCAGCTCTTCCTTGCTGAACGGCTTGGTGAGGTACTGGTCGGAGCCGACGATGCGCCCCTTGGCCTTGTCGAACAGGCCGTCCTTGGAGGACAGCATGATCACCGGGGTGGACTTGAACGCGCTGTTGTTCTTGATCAGGGCGCAGGTCTGATAGCCATCCAGGCGCGGCATCATGATGTCGACGAAAATGATGTTCGGATGGGTATCGGCGATCTTCGCCAGGGCATCGAAGCCGTCGATTGCCGTGATCACGTCGCAACCGACCTTTTTCAGCAGTGTTTCGGCGGTGCGACGAATCGTTTTCGAATCGTCGATCACCATCACTTTCAAACCGTCGGATTGCTGTTCCATGTTCGCCCTATATCGACTCGGTGAATCATTCTTCTGTGTTTTCTTCAGTGCGCTAACGCCCTGTCACCGACGGGCTGCGACCCAATCGCGGGCCTTTTTAGCACACTCGACGCAACTCTATCCATAATGCCCGGAACAGGCCGGCTTTTTCCTTGACCAAGCGCAAACGGGGCGCCAACCTGAGCGTCAAACCCGCTTGCCACGCGGCCTCCCCGCCGCGACCGGACAACCCACCCCCTTTCGGAGGAATTCCCATGAGCGTACGCCTCGGGATCGTCATGGACCCCATCGCGCGCATCAACTTCAAGAAGGACAGCTCGCTCGCCATGCTGCTGGCTGCCCAGGCCCGCGGCTGGTCGCTGTTCTACATGGAACAGCAGGACCTCTACCAGAAGGCCGGCGTCGCGCGTGGACGCATGCGCCCGCTGAAGGTCTTCAACGATGCCTCCCGCTGGTTCGAACTGGAAGCGGAAAGCGACCAACCGCTGCACGAACTGGACGTGATCCTGATGCGCAAGGACCCGCCCTTCGATAACGAATTCGTCTATTCGACCTACCTGCTGGAACAGGCCGAGCGTGCCGGCGCCCTGGTGGTGAACCGGCCGCAGAGCCTGCGCGACTGCAACGAGAAGTTCTTCGCCACGCAGTTCACCCAGTGCACTCCGCCGACGATGGTCAGCCGGCGATCCGATATTCTGCGCGAGTTTGCCGCCGAGCATCGTGACATCATTCTCAAACCCCTGGACGGAATGGGCGGTTCGTCGATATTTCGTCACCGCGAAGGCGACCCGAACCTCTCGGTGATCCTCGAGACCCTCACCCAGCATGGCAGCCAGCAGATCATGGCGCAGCGCTATCTGCCGGAAATCAAGGACGGCGACAAGCGCATCCTGATGATCGACGGCGAACCGGTGCCCTACTGCCTGGCGCGCATCCCCGCCCAGGGCGAGACCCGCGGTAACCTCGCCGCCGGCGGCCGCGGCGTGGCCCAGCCGCTGAGCGAGCGCGACCGCTGGATCGCCGCCGAGGTCGGCCCGCACCTGCGCGAGCGCGGCCTGCTGTTCGTCGGCCTCGACGTGATCGGCGATTATCTGACGGAAATCAACGTCACCAGCCCGACCTGCATCCGCGAGATCGACCAGGCCTTCGACACCCGAATCGGCGACAAGCTGATGGACGCCATCGCCGCCCAGCTGGCTGCCCGCTGAATCGCGCGGGCGGGCCTCGGTCCGCCCGTCTCGGCCCGGCCGATGCGCCACGGCGAGCGACCGCGTGTCCAAGGCGCGGAGTGCGTCATAGACTTTTCCGCCCCCCATCGGCAGACTTCGCCCCACGCCAGCCACCACGATCCGCAATGAACGCCGCCGTCCTCAAGTCCCCCTCCGCCGCTGCCGGCGTCCGCCCGGCGGACCGTTTGGGCTTCACCCTGTTCATCGCAGCCATCCTGCACGTCGCCTTCATCCTCGGGGTGGGCTTCTCCATGCCCGCGCCGAGCCAGATCAGCAAGACCCTGGAAATCACCCTGGCCACCTTCAAGAGCGACAAGACGCCGGAGAAGGCCGACTACCTCGCGCAGATGAACCAGCAGGGCAGCGGTACCCTGGAGCACAAGGCCGCGCCGAAGACCACCGAGGTCGCGCCGTTCCAGGACAACCAGGTGAAGAAAGTCGCGCCGCCGGCTACGCCGAAGCAGGCCAGGAGCGAAGAGGCGCCCAAGGCCGCGGTGACCACCACCCGCCAGCGCCAGCAGAAGGCACCGAGCAAGACCCAGGCACAGAAGGCCGAGCAGGTCGCCAAGCCGGCGCCGCATTTCGACTCAACCCAGCTGTCGGCGGAAATCGCCAGCCTCGAGGCCGACCTGGCCAAGGAGCAGCAGGCCTACGCCAAGCGCCCGCGCATCCACCGCCTGAGCGCCGCCTCGACCATGCGCGACAAGGGCGCCTGGTACAAGGAAGACTGGCGCAAGAAGATCGAACGCATCGGCAACCTCAACTACCCCGACGAGGCCCGCCGGCAGAAGCTCTACGGCAGCCTGCGGCTGCTGGTGTCGATCAACCGCGACGGCACCATCTACGAGGTGCAGGTGCTGGAGTCTTCCGGCGAGCCGATCCTCGACCAGGCCGCCCAGCGCATCGTCCGCCTGGCCGCGCCCTATGCGCCGTTCAGCGGCGACCTGGCCGACATCGACCGGCTGGAGATCATCCGTACCTGGCGCTTCGAACGCGGCGACCGGCTGTCCAGCAAGTAACGCCGGCAAGGCTGGCTTTCTCGCGTCCGAAGCAGGACACTAGCGGCCATGAAACAGAGCAGCCCAACCTACCTCAAGCATCATTTCCTGATCGCCATGCCGCACATGGCCGACCCCAATTTCGCCCAGACCGTGACCTACCTGGTCGAACACAACGAGCAGGGCGCCATGGGCCTGGTGATCAACCGTCCCAGCGGCCTCAACCTGGCGGAAGTCCTCGAACAGCTCAAGCCGGACGCCCTGCCGCCGGCGCGCTGCCAGCACATCGACATCTACAACGGCGGCCCGGTGCAGACCGACCGCGGCTTCGTCCTCCATCCCAGCGGCCTGAGCTACCAGTCGACCCTGGAACTGGGCGAGCTGGCGATGTCCACCTCGCAGGACGTGCTGTTCGCCATCGCCGCCGGCACCGGCCCGGAAAAGAGCCTGATCAGCCTCGGCTATGCCGGCTGGGAAGCCGGCCAGCTGGAGGCCGAGCTGAGCGACAACGCCTGGCTGACCTGCCCGGCGGACCCGGCGATCCTCTTCGACCTGCCGGCCGAGGAGCGCCTCAGCGCCGCCGCCGCACGCCTGGGCGTCAACCTCAGCCTGCTCACCGCCCAGGCCGGTCACGCCTGATGGCCAGCGACAAGCCGCTGCGCCTGCTGCTGGGCTTCGACTACGGCACCCGGCAGATCGGCGTCGCCGTCGGCCAGGCGGTGACCGGCCAGGCCCGCGAGCTGTGCGTATTGAAGGCGCAGAACGGCGTGCCGGACTGGAACCGGGTGGAAGCGCTGATCAAGGAATGGCAGCCGGACGCCATCGTCGTCGGCCTGCCGCTGAACATGGACGGCAGCCCAAGCGAGATGAGCGAGCGCGCGGAAAAGTTCGGCCGCCGCCTCAACGGCCGTTTCAACCTGCCGGTCTTTACCCACGACGAACGCCTCACGACCTATGCCGCCAAGGGCGAGCGCCTGGCCCAGGGCCAGCGCGACGGCTACCGCGAGCGACCGGTGGACGCCCTGGCCGCCGCCCTGCTGCTGGAAGGCTGGCTGGCCGAACACCCGGATTGACCCATGGCAGCCGGCACGCCGCCGGTTGCCATTATGCTTTCGCCACCGCGGGCGCCTCCCTACAGCGGGCTCTCCCGGCGGCCATCCCATCGATGTCAGCGAGGAGCCACCATGAGCCTACCCAATCCCGCCGAACTCCTGCCGCGCATGGCCAGCGACCTGCGCGCCCATCTCGCCGAGCGAGGCATCGAGCGGCCGCGCTTCGTCGGCATCCACACTGGCGGCATCTGGGTCGCCGAGGCGCTGCTGAGGGAACTGGGCAACCAAGAGCCGCTGGGCACCCTCGACGTCTCCTTCTACCGCGACGACTTCACCCAGAACGGCCTGCATCCGCAGGTCCGCCCGTCGGCGCTGCCGTTCGAGATCGACGGCCAGCACCTGGTGCTGGTGGACGACGTGCTGATGAGCGGCCGCACCATCCGCGCCGCGCTCAACGAACTGTTCGACTACGGCCGTCCGGCCAGCGTGACCCTGGTCTGCCTGCTCGACCTGAACGCCCGGGAGTTGCCTATCCGCCCCGACGTGGTCGGCCAGACCCTGTCCCTGGGTCGCGATGAACGGGTAAAATTGGTCGGTCCCGCACCGCTCGCCCTCGAGCGCAAGGTCCTTTCCTCCGCTTCCTGATCCTCTTCACTAGGGCCTGCCCCATGCCGACAGACGCCAAGCGCCCGCTGCAGCTCAACGACCAGGGCCAGCTGCGCCACTTCATCTCGCTCGACGGATTGCCCCGCGAGCTGCTCACCGAAATCCTCGATACCGCCGACTCCTTCCTGGAAGTCGGCGCCCGCGCGGTGAAAAAGGTCCCGCTGCTGCGCGGCAAGACCGTCTGCAACGTGTTCTTCGAGAACTCCACGCGCACCCGCACCACCTTCGAGCTGGCCGCCCAGCGGCTGTCGGCCGACGTGATCAGCCTGAACGTATCCACCTCTTCCACCAGCAAGGGCGAGACGCTCACCGACACCCTGCGCAACCTGGAGGCGATGGCCGCCGACATGTTCGTGGTGCGCCACAGCGACTCGGGCGCGGCGCACTTCATCGCCGAGCACGTCAGCCCCAACGTGGCGGTGATCAACGGCGGCGACGGCCGCCACGCGCACCCCACCCAGGGGATGCTCGACATGCTGACCATCCGCCGGCACAAAGGGAACTTCGAGCAGCTATCGGTGGCGATCGTCGGCGATATCCTGCATTCGCGAGTAGCCCGTTCGAACATGCTGGCGCTCAAGACCCTGGGTTGCCCGGACATCCGCGTGATCGCCCCGCGCACCCTGTTGCCGATCGGACTGGAAGAGCAGTACGGCGTGCGCGTGTTCACCAACGCCGACGAAGGCCTGAAGGACGTCGACGTGGTGATCATGCTGCGCCTGCAACGCGAGCGCATGCAGGGTGGCCTGCTACCCAGCGAGGGCGAGTTCTTCAAGCTCTACGGCCTGACCGAGAAGCGCCTGAAGCTGGCCAAGCCGGATGCCATCGTCATGCACCCTGGCCCGATCAACCGTGGCGTGGAGATCGAGTCGGCGGTGGCCGACGGTGCCCAGTCGGTGATCCTCAACCAGGTCACCTACGGCATCGCCATCCGCATGGCGGTGCTGTCCATGGCCATGAGCGGCCAGAACACCCAACGCCAGCTGGAACAGGAGGACGCCGAATGACCATCAGTATCCGAGGCGCCCGCGTCATCGACCCGGCCAGCGGCCTGGACCAGGTCGGCGACCTCCACATCGAGGCCGGCAAGATCGTCGCCATCGGCGCCGCGCCGGCCGGCTTCAGCGCCCAGAAGACCCTCGACGGCGCCGGCCTGGTGGCCGCGCCGGGACTGGTCGACCTCAGCGTCGCCCTGCGCGAGCCGGGCTACGGACGCAAGGGCAACGTCGAAAGCGAGACCCGCGCCGCCGCGGCCGGCGGCACCACCAGCCTGTGCTGCCCGCCCTACACCCGGCCGGTGCTGGACACCCCGGCGGTGGCCGAGCTGATCCTCGACCGCGCCCGTGAGGCCGGCAACGCCAAGGTCTACCCCATCGGCGCGCTGACCCGCGGCTTCGGCGGCGAGCAACTGTCGGAACTGGTGGCCCTGCGCGACACCGGTTGCGTGGCCTTCACCAATGGCCTGCATGGCTTCGCCAGCAACCGCATCCTGCGGCGCGCCCTGGAGTACGCGGCGACCTTCGACCTGACGGTGATCTTCACCTCGCAGGACACCGATCTCGCCGAAGGCGGCCTCGCCCACGAAGGCCCGACCGCCAGCTTCCTCGGCCTCGCGGGGATCCCGGAAACCGCCGAGACCGTGGCCCTGGCCCGCAACCTGCTGCTGGTGGAACAGAGCGGCGTGCGCGCGCACTTCAGCCAGTTGACCAGCGCCCGCGGCATCGAACTTGTCGCCCAGGCCCAGGCCCGTGGCCTGCCGGTGACCTGCGACGTGGCGCTGTACCAGTTGATCCTCACCGACGAAGCGCTGGTGGGCTTCTCCAGCCTCTACCACGTGCAACCGCCGCTGCGCACCAGGGCCGACCGCGAAGCCCTGCGCGAGGCGGTGAAGAACGGCGTGGTACAAGCCATCGCCAGCCACCACCAACCCCACGAGGCGGACGCCAAGAACGCGCCGTTCGCCGCCACCGAGCCGGGCATCAGCGGCGCCGAGCTGCTGCTGCCGCTGGCGATGACGCTGGTGCAGGACGGCCTGCTCGACCTGCCGACCCTGCTCGCCCGCCTCTCCCACGGCCCGGCCCAGGCCCTGCGCCTGCCTGCCGGGCGCCTGGCGGTGGGCCAGGCCGCCGACCTGGTGCTGTTCGACCCGCAGGGTTCGACCCTGGCCGGTGAGAGCTGGTACTCGAAGGGGCAGAACAGCCCGTTCGTCGGTCACTGCCTGCCGGGACGAGTGCGCTACACCCTGGTGGACGGACACCTGACCCACGAGGGTTGATCCCTGCCACCATGAAAGAGCCCGCCATCCGGCGGGCTTTTTCATCTTCGCGTTCGCGATTCCGGGGGCGTATCCGTTGCCGGGGCGGGCGCCCTATCCCAGCCTCTGCCACCAACCCGCCTCAACGGCAGGGCGAATAACGCGGAGCGTTATCCGCCGAGGCATGCTCGCCGGGAACACCCGATGGCCAGCAGCCGCGCCGGTCGGCGCCGCTCCCTGCGGAGCCTCAGATCTTCGCCAGCGCCTGCGCCAGGTCGGCCTGCAGATCCTCCAGCGCCTCGACGCCCACCGACAGGCGGATCAGCGAGTCACCGATGCCCAGATCGGCGCGGGTTTCCGCCGGGATGCTGGCGTGGGTCATGATCGCCGGATGCTCGATCAGGCTTTCCACCCCGCCCAGGCTCTCCGCCAGGGAGAAGATCCGCACGTTCTCCAGGAAGCGCCGGGCGCCGGCCAGGTCGCAGCGCAGGTCGAGGGAGATCATCCCGCCGAAGCCACGCATCTGCCGTTTCGCCAGCTCATGCTGCGGGTGCGAAGCCAGGCCGGGGTAGTAGACCCGCGCCACCTGCGGCTGGCGCTCCAGCCACTGGGCCAGGGCCAGGGCGTTGCTGCAATGGCGCTCCATGCGCAGCGCCAGGGTCTTCACCCCGCGCAGGGTGAGGAAGGCGTCGAACGGCCCGGAGATGGCGCCCACCGAGTTCTGCAGGAAGCCCAGGCGCTCGCGCAGGTCCGGGTTGTCGCCGACGATGGCGATGCCGCCGATCACGTCGGAATGGCCGTTCAGGTACTTGGTGGTGGAGTGCACCACCACGTCGAAGCCCAGTTCCAGGGGGCGCTGGATGTAGGGGCTGGCGAAGGTGTTGTCGGCCACGCTGATGATGCCGCGGGCGCGGCAGAGCTGGGCGATGGCGCGCAGGTCGGTGAGGCGCAGCAGCGGGTTGCTCGGGGTTTCCACCCAGACCATGCGGGTTTCCGGGGTCAGCGCGGCCTCGAAGGCCTGCAGGTCGGTCGGGTCGACGAAGCTGAAGCGATGCCCGGCGCTGCGCCGGCGGACCCGTTCGAACAGGCGGAAGGTACCGCCGTAGAGGTCATTGCCGGAAACGATGTGGGAACCGGCGTCGAGCAATTCCAGCACCGAAGAGATCGCCGCCAGGCCGGAGGCGAAGGCGAAGGCCTGGGTGCCGCCCTCGAGGTCGGCCACGCAGCGCTCCAGGGCCCAGCGGGTCGGGTTGTGCGAGCGGCCGTAGTCGAGCCCCTTGTGTACCCCGGGGCTTTCCTGGATGTAGGTGGAGTTGGCATAGATCGGCGGCATGATCGCGCCGGTCGAGGGATCGGGGGCCTGCCCGGCGTGGATGACCCGGGTCGCGAAGGCCTGGGCCGGGGCGTCGGGATGCTGGTCGTGCTGGCTCATGTGAGCTTTCTCCGCAAATGGTTCAACAGGTCGAAACGGGTGATCAGGCCGTGGAAGCCGCTGGCATCGGCAACGATCGCCACCAGGCCGCGGTCCAGGACCGCCTGCAACTGGGCCAGGCTGGCGCCGGGCGCGAGGGTCTCCGGCGCGGCGTTCATCGCGCTGCTTACCGCATCGCGGAAGCGTGGCGCGTCTGCGTGGACGCCGAGCAGGATATCCGACTCGTCGATCACACCGACCAGTTTTCCATCGTCCAGCACCGGCAATTGCGAAACGTCGGCCAGGCGCATGCGCTGGAAGGCGGTGAGCAGGGTGTCGTCCGGACCGACGCTGATCACCCGGCCCTCCTCGAAGCGCCGCGCGATGATGTCGCGCAGGTCGCCGTAGTGCTTGCGTTGCAGCAGGCCCTGGTCGGTCATCCACTGGTCGTTGTAGATCTTCGACAGGTAGCGGGTGCCGGTGTCGCAGACGAAGCTGACCACCCGCTTCGGCTCCTTCTGCTCGCGGCAGAAGCGCAGCGCCGCGGCCAGCAGGGTGCCGGTGGAGGAGCCGCCGGGAATGCCCTCGACGCGCAACAGCTCGCGGGCCATGGCGAAGCTTTCCTCGTCGCTGATGGAATAGGCATGGCGCACGCTGGAGAGGTCGGCGATGGCGGGCACGAAATCCTCGCCGATGCCCTCCACCGCCCAGGACCCCGGCGTACCCAGGGTGCCGGAGCGGGAGTATTCGGCCATGATCGAGCCCTCGGGGTCGGCAAGAACCATCTCCAGCTCCGGCTGGACCTTCTGGAAGAACCGGGTAAGGCCGGTCAGGGTACCGGAGGAGCCGACGCCGACGACGATGGCGTCGAGATCGTGGCCGGTCTGCGCCCAGAGCTCCGGGCCGGTGCCGCACTCGTGGGCCAGCGGGTTGGCCGGGTTGTTGAACTGGTCGGCGAAGAAGGCGCCGGGAATGTCCTGCGCCAGGCGCGCGGCAACGTCCTGGTAGTACTCCGGATGGCCCTTGCCGACGTCCGAGCGGGTGATGTGCACCTCGGCGCCCATGGCGCGCAGGTGCAGGACCTTCTCGGTGGACATCTTGTCCGGCACCACCAGCACCACCCGGTAGCCCTTGGCGCGGCCGACCAGGGCCAGGCCGAGACCGGTGTTGCCGGCGGTGGCCTCGACGATGGTGCCACCGGGCCGCAGGCGGCCGTCACGCTCGGCGGCCTCGATCATGGCGACACCGATGCGATCCTTGATGGAGCCGC
Organism: Pseudomonas sp. 2VD; assembly: GCF_005503585.1. Taxonomy (NCBI): domain Bacteria; kingdom Pseudomonadati; phylum Pseudomonadota; class Gammaproteobacteria; order Pseudomonadales; family Pseudomonadaceae; genus Pseudomonas; species Pseudomonas sp. 2VD. Next base: position 6,846 of record NZ_SCND01000004.1, on the reverse strand, counting down.
CGGGGTTCTGCGATTCGAGCTTGAGGAACAGGGTGCAGGGGCCGGTATCGAAGCGCGTCACGCGAACCAGCGGGGTGTTGCCGATCAGGTCGAGCACGGCGGGGCGTGAGTCGGAAGTCATCTTTTCTCCTTTCGGTGTTTCCGCACGGAGCGATACGGTGCGCGGCCTCGTGAGCCATTGCACCTATCCGTTCTGGGGCTTGCAGACCATAGGGGCTGGCGCGCGCGGGCGCCAATAACCTACAGGTAGAACGTTAGAACCTTTGGTTCCTTAAGTCCCGCCGGAGGAATTCCCTGCCGACCGCGGCGACACCCATGAAAAAGCCCGCCGGATGGCGGGCTTCTCGCGTCTGGCGACGAGCCTCAGATGCGCTGCGGCCCGTTGCGCTCGGACACCTGTCCGTTGAGGGTCCAGAAGTCGTAGAGCACGCCGAGGAAGAACAGGCCGCCGGTGAACAGGTAGATGATCCCGGTGATCCACTTGCCCATGTACATCCTGTGCACGCCGAGCACGCCGAGGAAGGTCAGCAGGATCCAGGCCACGTTGTAGTCCAGATTGCCGCCCTGGAAGCGCCGGTCGGCCTCGCGGTCCATCGACGGGATGAGGAACAGGTCGATGATCCAGCCGATGAAGAACAGGCCGAAGGTGAAGAACCAGATCGTCCCGGTGATCGGCTTGCCGTAATAGAAGCGGTGCGAACCGGTGAAACCGAAGATCCACAGCAGGTAGCCGATGGCCTTGCTATGGGTGTCGTGCTGTTGAGTCATGCGTCCCCCCTCGTTCCGTGCGCGGCTGCGGCCGCGCCTGAGCCGCAGGTTAGCGGAGCGGCGGACGCCGCGCCAGAGCGGCCCGGCGCATGACAGTTTTGCAATTGCCTATCCTGTAGGCTGGTGCTGCCGCCACCGCCCCACAGGAGCCGCCATGAGCGCCGGACACGAGCACAGCTTCGCCCAGACCAACTCGACCCGCCTGAAATGGGCGTTGCTGCTGACCGGAAGCTTCCTCGTCGCGGAGGTCGTCGGCGGCATCCTCACCGGCAGCCTGGCGCTGATCTCCGATGCCGCGCACATGCTCACCGACGCCGTGGCCCTGGCCATCGCCCTGGCCGCGATCAACATCGCCAGGCGCCCGACCAACGATCGCCTGACCTACGGCTACCACCGCTTCGAGATCCTCGCCGCGGCGTTCAACGCCTTCCTGCTGTTCGGCGTGGCCTTCTATATCCTCTACGCGGCCTACGAGCGGCTCAACCAGCCGGCGGAGATCCAGTCCGTGGGCATGCTGGTGATCGCCGTGCTCGGTCTGCTGGTGAACCTGGCCAGCATGCGCCTGCTGGCGCCGGCCCAGGGCAACAGCCTGAACGTCAAGGGCGCCTACCTGGAGGTCTGGAGCGACATGCTCGGCTCGCTGGGGGTGATCGTCGCCGCTATCGTGATCCGTTTCACCGGCTGGGCCTGGGTCGACTCGCTGGTGGCGGTGCTGATCGGTTTCTGGGTCCTGCCGCGCACCTGGATCCTGCTGCGCGAGAGCCTGCATGTGTTGCTCGAAGGGGTGCCGAAGGAAATCCAGTTGGCCGAGCTGCGCGAAGCGCTGCTGGGGATTCCCGGCGTGACCGGGCTGCACGACCTGCATGTGTGGTCGATCACCAGCGGCAAGATCAGCCTGACCAGCCATCTGGTCTACGACCCGGCCCTGGTCGACGCCGAGGCGCTGCTGGGCACGGTGAAGGCGCTGCTGCACGACCGCTACGAGATCGAACACAGCACCCTGCAACTGGAAACCTCGGCCTGCGCCCAGGCCGAGGAGCCGCTGGCCTACTGAAGGCGGTTCAGCGGAAGCGCCGGCCGGCAGGGTCGTCGTCGGTGATTTCCAGGCTCAGGCCCTGGGTCAGGTTCGACAGGTGGTCGGCGTCGCTTTCCGAACCGAGCTTGATCATCAGGCGCAGGTCGTTGGCCGAGTCGGCGTGGGCCAGGGCGTCCTCGTAGGTGATCTCGCCCTGGGTGTAGAGCTGGTACAGCGCCTGGTCGAAGGTCTGCATGCCCTGCTCGGTGGAGCGCTTCATCAGCGGCTTCAGCTCGTGCACCTCGCCCTTGCGGATCAGGTCGGCGGCCAGCGGGGTGTTCAGCAGCACCTCGATCACCGCCCGCCGCCCCTTGCCGTCGGGGGTCGGCACCAGTTGCTGGGCGACGATGGCCTTGAGGTTCAGCGACAGGTCCATCCACACCTGGCCATGACGATCAGCCGGGAAGAAGTGGATGATCCGCTCCAGCGCCTGGTTGGCGTTGTTCGCGTGCAGGGTCGCCAGGCACAGGTGGCCGGTCTCGGCGAAGGCCACGGCGTGGTCCATGGTCTCCCGCGAGCGCACCTCGCCGATCATGATCACGTCCGGCGCCTGGCGCAGGGTGTTCTTCAGCGCCACCTCGAAGGAGTCGGTGTCCAGCCCCACCTCGCGCTGGGTGACGATGCAGCCCTGGTGCTGGTGGATGTACTCGATCGGGTCCTCGATGGAGATGATGTGCCCGGTGGAGTTCTTGTTGCGGTAGCCGATCATCGCCGCCAGCGAGGTGGACTTGCCGGTGCCGGTGGCGCCGACGAAGATCACCAGGCCGCGCTTGGTCAGCGCCAGCTTCTTGAGGATTTCCGGGAGCTTCAGCTCTTCCAGGGTCGGGATGTTGGTCTCGATCCGGCGCAATACCATGCCCACCAGGTTGCGCTGGTAGAAGGCACTGACCCGGAAGCGGCCGATGCCGCGGGCGCTGATGGCGAAGTTGCACTCATGGTTCTCGGCGAAATCGCGGCGCTGCTGCTCGTTCATCACGCCTAGCACGGTCTCGCGGGTCTGCTCCGGCGACAGCGGCGTCTTGGTCACCGGCATCACCCGGCCGTTGACCTTCATCGACGGCGGTACGCCGGCGGTGATGAACAGGTCGGAGCCGCCCTTTTCCACCATCAGGCGCAGCAGCTTTTCGAATTCCATGATGTTCTCGCTCACTCAGGGGCGCGCCGCGACGGCGAGCCGGATGCGGGCGAGCGGGCGCTGGACGCGCTCGCCGGCAAGGATAGGTAGGAATGCGCCTACGGTACCGCTCTCCCGCTCTTGAATCCTAGACGCAGTTCCGGGATTCGGGCGAAGCGCGGCGGATCGGCGCCAGGATCAGAAGTTTTCCGGGATCTTCGCCTTCTCGCGGGCGTTCTCGCGGCTGATCAGGCCCTTGGCGACCAGGCCCTTGAGGCACATGTCGAGGGTCTGCATGCCCAGCGAGCCGCCGGTCTGGATCGCCGAATACATCTGCGCGACCTTGTCCTCGCGGATCAGGTTGCGGATCGCCGGGGTGCCGATCATGATCTCGTGGGCCGCCACCCGGCCGCCGCCGATCTTCTTGATCAGGGTCTGCGAGATCACCGATTGCAGCGACTCGGAGAGCATCGAGCGAACCATGGCCTTTTCCTCGGCCGGGAACACGTCGACCACCCGGTCGATGGTCTTGGCCGCCGAGGTGGTGTGCAGGGTGCCGAATACCAGGTGGCCGGTCTCCGCCGCGGTCAGGGCCAGGCGGATGGTCTCCAGGTCGCGCATCTCGCCGACCAGGATGATGTCCGGGTCCTCCCGCAGCGCCGAGCGCAACGCTTCGCTGAAGCCGAGGGTGTCGCGATGCACCTCGCGCTGGTTGACCAGGCACTTCTTCGATTCGTGGACGAATTCGATCGGGTCCTCGATGGTGAGGATGTGGTGGTACTTGGTGTTGTTCAGGTAGTCGAGCATCGCCGCCAGGGTGGTGGACTTGCCCGAACCGGTCGGCCCGGTGACCAGTACCAGCCCGCGCGGGACGTCTGAAACACGTTTGAACACTTCTCCCATGCCAAGCTCCTCCATGGTCAGTACCTTGGAGGGAATGGTCCGGAATACCGCGCCGGCGCCACGGTTCTGGTTGAAGGCGTTGACCCGGAAACGCGCGACGCCCGGCACCTCGAAGGAGAAGTCGGTCTCGAGGAATTCCTCGAAGTCCTTGCGCTGCTTGTCGTTCATGATGTCGTAGATCAGCGCATGCACCTGCTTGTGTTCCAGCGGTGGCAGGTTGATCCGGCGTACATCGCCATCCACCCGGATCATGGGCGGCAGGCCGGCGGAGAGGTGCAGGTCCGAAGCGCCCTGTTTGGCACTGAAGGCGAGCAGCTCGGTAATATCCATGGGACTCCCCAATTACAAGCAAGCAGGTAGAATGCCGCCAAAGCCGCCGTCTCGGACAAGGAAAACACCGGATGAACCAGGGTGCTTCCAGGACACGCGTGGTGTCCTGCGCCAGACGCGGAACCTCGACACTGGAACAGGAAGATGGCCATCGAGGCCGGCGGTTTCGAGGGCGTCTAGCCGACGCCGACCGCACTTCCATAGGGCGCAGGTAATGTCCACGATAGCAGAGAATATTGCAAAGGTTGCCGCACGCATCCGTGAGGCAGCGCAAGCTGCGGGGCGCGATCCGGCCACGGTCGGCCTGCTCGCCGTGAGCAAGACCAAGCCCGCCGCCGCGGTGCGCGAGGCGCACGCCGCCGGCCTTCGCGACTTCGGCGAAAACTACCTGCAGGAGGCCCTCGGCAAGCAGGCCGAACTGGCCGACCTACCCTTGAACTGGCACTTCATCGGCCCCATCCAGTCGAACAAGACGCGGCCCATCGCCGAGCATTTCCAGTGGGTGCACTCGGTGGACCGGTTGAAGATCGCGCAGCGCCTGTCGGAGCAACGCCCGGCCGGGCTGCCGCCCCTGAATGTCTGCCTGCAGGTCAACGTCAGCGGCGAAGCCAGCAAGTCCGGCTGCGCCCCCGAGGACCTGCCGGCCCTGGCCGAGGCCGTGAAGCAACTGCCCAACCTCCGATTGCGTGGCCTGATGGCCATCCCCGAACCCACCGCCGAACGCGCCGCGCAACACGCCGCGTTCGCCCGCCTGCGCGAACTGCTGCTAGACCTGAACCTTGGCCTGGACACCCTGTCCATGGGCATGAGCGACGACCTCGAGGCAGCCATCGGCGAAGGTGCGACCTGGGTCCGCATCGGTACCGCCCTGTTCGGCGCCCGCGACTACGGCGCGCCGGCTTCTTGAAGGAATCCCCTATGAGCACACCCCGCATAGCGTTCATCGGCGCCGGCAACATGGCCGCCAGCCTGATCGGCGGCCTGCGCGCCCAAGGCGTGCCGGCGGCGCAGATCCGCGCCAGCGACCCGGGCGCCGAGCAACGCGCGAAGATCGCCGGCGAGTTCGCCATCGACGTGGTCGAGTCCAACGCCGAGGCCGTGGCCGACGCCGACGTCGTGGTCCTGTCGGTCAAGCCGCAGGCCATGAAAGCCGTGTGCCAGGCCTTGGCGCCGGCGCTGAAGCCGGAGCAACTGATCGTCTCCATCGCCGCCGGCATCCCCTGCGCCAGCCTCGAAGCCTGGCTCGGCCAGCCGCGCCCGGTGGTCCGCTGCATGCCCAACACCCCGGCGCTGCTGCGCCAGGGCGCCAGCGGGCTGTACGCCAACGCGCAGGTCAGCGCCGCGCAACGCGAGCAGGCCGGGCAGCTGCTGTCTGCGGTAGGCATCGCCCTGTGGCTGGACGACGAAGCGCAGATCGACGCGGTGACCGCGGTGTCGGGCAGCGGCCCGGCGTATTTCTTCCTGCTGATGCAGGCCATGACCGACGCCGGCGAGAAGCTCGGCCTGTCCCGCGAGACAGCCTCGCGCCTGACCCTGCAGACCGCCCTCGGCGCGGCGCAGATGGCGCTGTCCAGCGAGGTCGAGCCGGCCGAACTGCGGCGCCGGGTGACTTCGCCCAACGGCACCACCGAGGCGGCGATCAAATCCTTCCAGGCCAACGGCTTCGAAGCACTGGTGGAGCAGGCCCTGAACGCCGCCAGCCAGCGCTCCGCCGAGCTGGCCGAACAGCTTGGCCAATAAGGAGTAGTCGATGATCGGCCTCAACACCGCTGCTATCTATATCCTCCAGACCCTCGGCAGCCTCTACCTGCTGATCGTGCTGCTGCGCTTCATCCTGCAACTGGTCCGCGCGGACTTCTACAACCCCCTCAGCCAGTTCATCGTGCGCGCCACCAAGCCGCTGCTGAACCCGCTGCGGCGGATCATCCCCGGCTTCGGCGGGATCGACCTGGCCTCGCTGGTGCTGGCGATCCTGATCCAGCTGGTGCTGATGATCCTGATCCTGATGCTGATGGGCTACGGCGTCGGCGGCTTCATCATGCAACTGCTGATCTGGTCGATCATCGCCGTCACCTCGCTGTTCCTGAAGGTGTTCTTCTTCGCCCTGATCATCAGCGTGATCCTTTCCTGGGTCGCCCCGGGCAGCTACAACCCCGGCGCGCAACTGGTGAACCAGATCTGCGAACCGCTGCTGATGCCGTTCCGCAAGCTCCTGCCGAACCTCGGCGGACTGGATCTCTCGCCGATCTTCGCGTTCCTCGCGCTGAAGCTGATCGACATGCTGGTGATCAACAACCTGGCGGCCATGACCGGCATGCCCCAGCAGTTGAGCATCTTCCTCTGAGCTTCTACCGCTGGGACGGCGAGGACCTGCTCCTCGATTGCCACCTGCAGCCCAAGGCGAGCCGCGACGAGTTCGCCGGGCTGCACGGCGAACGCCTGAAGATCCGCCTCACCGCACCGCCGGTGGAGGGCAAGGCCAACGCCCATCTGCTGGCCTTCCTCGGCAAGGCCTTCGGCGTGGCCAAGAGCCTGGTGAGTCTCGAAAGCGGCGAGCTGAACCGGCAGAAACGGGTGCGCATCCGCCGTCCGACCCGATTGCCGGAGGAACTGGGGATCGCCGCTCGACCCGCTTGACCGACCTTACGTGCAGGAA